>DATEZX010000144.1:0-11868 GCA_035255225.1 Candidatus Limnocylindrales bacterium | reverse complement strand
CGGCCTTTGCCGACCCGGGCGAGCTCGAGGCGCCCGAAGGCTAGCTCTGCCGCCGGGCGGCCGACCGTCGGCTAGCGGCCCTGGTTCGCGCTGACGATACGGACGATCCCGAAGATCTCGACGGCGGCGATCACCACGAGGGCGATGGCGATGACGATCTCCATGGTCCAGGTCCTCCTCTCGGGCCGACGGGGCGCGGGACCCACGGCCAAGCTCCGGCGGATGATGCGCCGTTCGGTCAGGCGCCGTTCGACCGCGCGCCCGGGGTGATGATCGCGGCCAGTTCGGATGCGCGCTCGACCGGTGCGAAGCCGCGGACGCCGAGGATGTCATAGAGCCCGTCGCGGTCCTCGTGGCAGAGCACGACCAGGACCTCGGGTCTCGCCACCTCGCGATCGAGCTCGGCCGTCAGGGCCTCAGGCTCCGACTCATAGACCGACAGCGGCCGGTGCCAGCCACCATCCGCCGCGCCCTCGCGAAGTTCCGCGATGACCGACTCGCGGCTGCGGCCCCGGAGGTACCTGATCGTCTCCTTGAGCGCGAGGCGGTCGGCGCGCCGGGCGGCGATCCGGCCCATGCCCCGCAGGGTATCGTCGGGCCGATCGCCGGCCGTGCCGACGACGGCCGCGACGGTGGCCCGGGCCCGCCCACGGCCGAGGCCGCGGGCGATCGCCTCGGCAACGTCGAGGACCGCCACCAGCCCCGCCTCGTTGTGGGCGAAGTCGACGATCACGACGCGGTCGCCGCGCCGGAAGACGTTCATCCGGCCGGGCGACGAGCCCGCGCCGGCGTCGAAGGAGCGGAGCCCGAGGCTGACTTCGTTGATCGAGGCCCCGAGGGCGCGCGCACCGGCCGCGGCGGCCAGGGCATTGGCGACGTTGTGGCGAGCCGCGCCGCCGACGGTGATCGGGATCTCGGCGACCGGCGCGATCGGATGCCAGGCCCGGCCCTCGACCTCGCCGGCGACGCCGTCGCGCACGAGGTAGGCACGCCCGCCGCGGGCGAGGTGGGCCGCGACTCGCCTCGACCGGTCGCCGTTCAGCGTGAACAGCGCGACCTGCGCCCGGACGGACCGGGCGATCGCCGCGACGTACCGATCGTCGGCGTTGAGGACCACCCAGCCGCCCGGCCGGGTGATGCGGCAGATCGTGGCCTTCACCTCGGCCAGCTCGGGCAGCGTGTGGACGCCCTGGAGGTCCATGTGGTCCGACGAGACGTTGGTGAGGATGCTCGCGTCGTTCGACTCGTAGCCAACGCCCCGCAGGAGGAGACCGCCGCGAGCCGTCTCGAGGACCGCCACCTCGACCTCCGGCCGGTCGAGCACCGCGCGCGCGCCGCCGGGCCCCGTCCAGTCGCCCTCCTCGACGAGGACCTCGTCGAGGAGGATCCCGTCCGAGGTCGTCGTCCCGACGTGGCGTTCGGCCTGCCGCAGGATGCGCGTCACGAGCCGAGTGGTCGTGCTCTTGCCGTTGGTGCCACTGATCGAGACGACGGGCACCCGCCGGTCCGCGTCGCGGATCCACGTCGGCTCGGCCCCGCCAGCGTCCGTGATCCGTCTCCGCCAGCGGGCCACGAGCCGCGCCGCGGCCGGAGACGCCGTGACGCCGTGGGCTGGATCGAGGCCTCGCCTGGCCAGCTCGAACGCGGCTTCGGCGACGCCCTCAGCCCGCCGCGAGCGGCGCCATCGCCAGGTGATGACCCAGTGGCCGGGATCGGAGCCGCGGTGGACCGCGACCCGCGGCGACGCCCCGACGTCGATCCGGCCCAGCCGGGCCGCCCACCCGGCAACCGCGGCGATGGCCTTCGGCCAGTCACGCCGCGGGACGCGGCCGCCGAGATGGACCACGGCGTGCCGCGCCGGCTCGCGCTGACCCGACCACGAGCGCCGGGGCCCGATCGCGATCTCGAGCTTCGCCGCCGGCTCGAGGCGGTAGACGTTCGGTCCGTCGAGGATCCGGATCTCGATCAGGCGCACGGTCGGGCGAGGATAGCAACCGCCTCTCGCACCTAGACTCTCGCCGTGACCATCGACCGCCGGTCCGTCGCCGATGATCTCGTCTCCGCCGCGGAGCTCGACGGCCTGCGGGCGCGCTTCGACGGCGAGCTCCCGGCATTCCTCGCCGACCTCGAGCGCCTCTGCTCGATCGACTGCGGCTCGTACACGCCGGCCGGCGTGAATCGGGTCGCGGCCTTCGTGGCGGCGTTCCTGTCGGGGATCGGCGCGAGGGTCGAGCGGCGACCAGATCCGGACGGCCGCTACGGCGACACGGTCATCGCGACCATCGACGGCCGACCCGGCGCGGGCGCCCGGCTGCTGCTCATCGGCCACATGGACACCGTGTTCGACGAGGGCACCGTCACCGCCCGGCCGTTCCGGATCGACGATGGCATCGCCCGGGGGCCGGGCGTGACCGACATGAAGGGCGGCCTCCTCGCCGGGCTCTACGCCGTCCGAGCGGTCGCCGAGGCGTCGCGCGGACGCTCCGGCCCGGCCGACGCCGCCCGGCCGTTCGAGCGGCTCGTGTTCGTCGCCAACCCCGACGAGGAGATCGGCTCACCAACGTCGACGCCGCACATCCGTGAGATCGCCGCGACGAGCGACGCCTGCCTCGTCCTCGAGTGCGCCCGTGCCAATGGTGACTTCGTCTCGGCCCGCAAGGGCATCGTCGACCTTCGGGTCACGATCCACGGCCGAGCCGCCCACGCCGGCGTCGAGCCGGAGAAGGGCCGCAACGCGATCGTCGCCGGGGCGAACCTCGTCCGCGGGATCCAGGCCCTCAACGGTCGCTGGCCGGACGTGACCGCCAACGTCGGCGTCTTCACCTCGGGGACCCGCCCGAACGTCATTCCCGACCGCGCCGAGCTGCAGGTCGACGTCCGTGGGATGACCCGAGCCTCGCTCGATGGGGCGCTGGCGGCGGTTCACGAGGTCGTCGCGGCCCCTGGCGTGCCGGACGTCACGACCGACGTCGAGACGATGGCGTCGTGGATGCCGATGGAGAAGCTCGAGCGGTCAGGTCGACTCGTCGAGCACGCCATCGGCCTCGCCGCGCGGCTCGGCTTCGCGACGAAGGACACCGCGACCGGTGGCGCCTCGGACGCGAACACGACGTCGGGCATGGGCGTCCCGTCGATCGACGGGCTCGGCCCGGTCGGGGGCCTCGACCACTCCCCGGACGAGTACCTCGAGGTCGCCTCGATCGTGCCCCGCACCGCGCTCGTGGCGGCGCTCCTCCTGGCCATCGGTCGGGATCCGGTCGTGGCCGACTGGCGCTCGGCCCGAGCAGGCGGAGGCCCGAGCGGAGCGGCCGGGTGACGACGCGGCGGACGATCTCGAGCGGCGGCCACTGGGAGCCCATCTACGGCTACAGCCGGGCCGTGGTCGTCGGGGAGGCGTGCTACGTGGCGGGCACGAGCGACGCGGGACCCGACGGCAAGGCCCGCCACCCGGGCGATCCCGCCGCCCAGGCGCGAGGCGTCCTGGAGGTCATCGAGCGGTCGCTCGGCAGCGCCGGCTTCTCGTTGCGCGACGTCGTCCGGACCCGCATCTACATCACCGACGCGGCCCACGCCGACGCCGTCGGCGCGGTCCACGGCGAGTTCTTCGGCGACGTCCGACCGGCCTCGGCGATGATCGTCATGGTCGGGCTGGTGGATCCGTCGCTCCTCGTCGAGATCGAGGCCGACGCCGTCCGCGGCTAGCCGGCGGCGCCGACCGCCCGCAGCCCGGCCATCAACCCGGCGCCCAGGATGAGCCCCAGGAAGAGGTTCCGGCGAACCGCCACGACGCCGATGCACAGGCTCACGGCGAGCCACTCCCAACCGACGTGGAACGACGGGTGGCGGGCCGCATCGAGCACGACCATCGTGTCCGC
Organism: Candidatus Limnocylindrales bacterium; assembly: GCA_035255225.1. Taxonomy (GTDB): domain Bacteria; phylum Chloroflexota; class Limnocylindria; order Limnocylindrales; family CSP1-4; genus UBA5189. Next base: position 7,993 of record DATEZX010000144.1, on the reverse strand, counting down.
GGCAGCGAGCGCCGCGAGGACGGACGGACCGACGAGGCGAAGGTAGGTCTGGACTCGGGCCGGCAGCCGATGCATCCCCGGCGCGAGGAGTGGCACCGCGCGCCATGGGTAGGTGGCGAGGCCCATGAGGAGCGCGAGCGGGACGAGGGCGGTGCTCATGGCAGGCCCCCGTCGGCGTCGTGCTCCGGTGGCGGACCGATGGCGTCGCCCGGCGCCGTCTCGATCGGCCCGCCGTCGACTCGCGCGCCCTGCGGGCCCATCAGCCCGCCGCGCTCCGTGCCGAACGCGATCAGGGCTTCGCGGCGAGCGATCCCGGCGCGACCGACGGGCGTGGCCATCCCGATCAGCGGTCCAACCAACCCCCCGGCGACGATGCCACCGGCCGGATCCCAGGCCAGCGACACGGCGACCGCGACGGTCGCTCCGCTGACGGCCGCGACGAGCTCCTTCCGACCGACGATGAGGCCCACCGCAAGGCCGCCCATCGCCGCCGGGAAGATGACGTCGAGGCCGAACCTCGTCGGGTCGGGGATGCTCCCACCGACTGTGACCCCGAGGAGCGTCGCGACGTTCCAGGGGATGAACGTGCTGCCGATGGCCGCCAGCCAGTAGCCGGGCAGATCGGCCCGCCCGATCCGCCGGAAGTGGGCGATCGAGAGGGCGAATGCCTCGTCGGTCAGGACGTGGGCCATGACGGCGCGCACTGGTCGCGGCTTCCCAGCCAGGTACGGCGCGAGGGCCGCCCCGTAAAGGAGGTGCCGGGCGTTGATGAAGGCGGTGAGGATGACGACCCCGAGCCACGAGAAGCCGCCGAGGACGTAGCCGACCGCCGCGAACTGCGAGGCGCCAGCGAAGACGAGTACGCTCATCGCGCCCGCCTCGAGCGGCGAGAACCCGGCGGCCCGGGCGGCGAGGCCATAGACGAACCCGAAGCCGCCGGCCGAGACGGCGATCCCGAGGGAGTCGAGGGCCACGCGACGCCGGCTCTGGCGGAGGTCCATGCTCGGCGGCCCGCTAGGCGCCGCTGGAGGCCCCGTCGACGCCGGTCCGCGCGCGGCATCCGCTGGATAACCGGTAGATTGGGTCACAAGGGTTACGACCCTAGCCGGGCGGAGCCCCCGCTGTCAACGCCGCCGTCTGCGGCGCCGGCCGCCAGGCCGACTCAGCGCAGGTAGGTCTTGCCGCAGGTCCCGTCGCAGACGACGTACAGGGCGTGGAGGTCGTGGGCGTAGCCAGCGGCGTGGAGGATCCCGCGACAGCCGGGGCTCGGGCATTTCCACGTCCACCACTTCGGGTGGTCGTCGAGCGGCGTCGTCTCGGCCGCGAGCTGGTCCGCCAGTCCGTCGCGCTCGGCGACGAGCTTCCGGACCACGTCGGCGCGCTGGCTCTCGGTCTCGCTCGAGTAGGGGTAGTTCTGCCCGACGTTCGACGTCACGCGCGTTCCTCCGGCTCGGGGCTGGGGGAGGGACGAAGGACCGGTGACGGCTTCGTGTGAGCGCGGCGCGTCACCGGTGCGGCGGAGTATCGCACAGCTCGTCCAGCGTGCGGCCGGGCGCGGGCGAGGCTGGCGGCCGGGGGTAAGCCCGCGCCACGTGCCGCGGCGTCGCGGGTCGAGGCCTCGCCCCCCAGGCCAAGTGGCCGCCTACCAGGCCGCGGGCAAGCCGGCGCTCCGCGGATCGGTGACCGCGGCGACGGATCCCTCCGGCGCCGCCGGTCCGCCGTGGACCAGCTCGATCGCATGCTCATGTCCAAGGAGGGCGTCGAATGGCTCGGTCGGCGCGACGGGGTGGCCCATCGCCTCGAGGGCCTCGAGGGTGCCCGGGGGGAAGCGCGGCTCGGCACGGACGAGCACGGGCGGCGCGAAGTGGCGCTCCGGCTCCACGAACCAGCGCGGCCTGCTCACCGCCGCGCGGATGTCGAGCCGGCCGTCGACGAGGGCCGAGACGAGCTGGGCATGGATCTGTGGCTGCGCGTCGCCGCCCATCGAGCCGGCGACGATCCATGGCCCGGCCGGTTCGCTCCCGGCGGCGGGTTCGCTCCCGGCGCCCGGCTCGCCGTCGGCGCCGGGGCGGAACAGCATCGCGGGCATGAGGGTGTGGAGCGTGCGCTTCCCGGGCGCCAGCTCGTTCGGGTGCCCGGGCCGGAGTGAGAAGTACGAGCCGCGGTTCTGGTAGTGGATGCCGGTCTCCGGATCGACGACGCCGGACCCGAAGCCGAAGTAGTTCGACTCGATCAGGCTGACGGCGTTGCCCTCGCCGTCGACCGTTGCCATGAAGACGGTGCCACCGCCGCGCGGACCCGCCGCGCGCTCCGGTCGTGCCGCCCGCCGCGGATCGATCGTGGCCGCCAGCGTCGCGGCATGGGCCTTGTCGAGGAGCCGATCGATCGGGACCTCGCGGGCGCCGGGATCGGTGAGCCACGCGTCACGGTCGGCCATGACGAGCTTCGAGGCCTCGATCCCGAGGTGGATCCAGGCAGGGTCCTCGACGTCGCCCGGCGGGTCGAACCACTCGAGGACGTTCAGGAGCTCGAGGGCGACGAGCCCCGACGAGTTCGGGGGGTGGCTCGTGACCCGCGTGCCGCGATAGGTCGTCGAGATCGGCTCACCCCAGGTCGAGGCGTGGTCGCGGAGGTCGGCCGGCCTGGCCGGCAGGCCCGCGGCGGCGAGGAACGCGGCCTGGCGCTGGCCGAGCTCGCCGTCGTAGAACGCGTCGAAGCCTTCGTCGGACAGCCGTCGCAGCGTCGCGGCGAGGGCCGGCAGGCGGACGATCTCTCCGGCCCGCCACGGCCGGCCCGCCGGCCGGAACACCGAGGCGAACCCGGCGGCGGCCCGCGGCTCGAGCGCCCCGGCAAGGACCGGCGCGGTCCGCTCGACCGCGTCCACGAACCCGTCCCACGCCGGGAAGCCGGCCTCGGCGAGCTCGATCGCCGGCCCGAGGATCGCGTCGCGCGACAGCCGTCCGAAGCGGCGGTGGGCGTCGCCCCAGCTCCGGACCGCGCCCGGGATCGTGATCGACAGCGGCCCACGGATCGGGAGTGACTCGAGCCCTCGGCCCCGCACCGTCGCGGCGTCCATCCCGGACGGCGCGCGCCCGGAGCCGTTGAGGGCGAGCTGCCGCCGCCCCCCGGCATCCCAGATCAGCCAGAACGCGTCGCCACCGAGGCCGCAGTGGTTCGGCTCGACGACGGCGAGGACCGCGTTCGTGGCGATCGCCGCGTCGACGGCATGCCCACCGGCTCGCAGGACGCCGAGGCCCGCCGCGGTCGCCAGGTGATGCGGCGCGACGACGGCGCCATGGCGACCTCTCGCCAGGGCGACCGGTCCGAGCGGCACGGCAGCGGCGGGCAGCGCGCTGGCCCTCAGCCGAGCGCCTCGGCCCGGCCGGGGCCGAGAAAGTGCTCGTATTCCCGAAGGCGCATGAGCGGCACGACCGCGAGCACGAGCAGGATGACCGACGCGCCGAAGATCCCGTCGAGGCCCAGGGCATTGGCCGACAGGCCGCCGATGACCGAGCCGGTGATCTGGCCAAGTCCGAGGAACACGCTGTACAGGCCCATGACCGCTCCGCGATCCTCCGGGAACGCCTCGGTCACGTCGGCCAGCAGACCGATCGCCGCGGGCGTCGCCCCGGCCAGCACGAAAACGCCGAAGACGAGGGGCAGCGCAAACACGAGTCGTGGCAGGACGCCCAGCCCACCGCTGTGGTTGAGGGCCACCGCCCCGGCGACGACGAGGAGGCCGCCGCCGATCCCGTACAGGATGATCGTCGTCCGGCGGAGATTCTTGAACCGGTTGCCCCAGTAGACGATCCCGGCGAAGAACAGGATCCCGCCGATGGCGATGCCAAGGCTGATCTCGGTGCTCTCGAAGCCACCCATCAGGAGCTGGTCCGGGAACCGAAGGTCGGCTTTCTGCGTGAGCTGGAAGACGGTCTGGGTGGTGTACAGGCCGAGGACCGCGTTGATCGCGATCCAGGTCGGCGCCAGGAGCAGGGCGTGCGTCCCGCCGATGACCCGCCGATAGCGGCCGAGATCGAATCGTGGCCGGGATGGATCCTGTGGCTGGGCGGTCGGGTCCAGCGCCGGGTCGACGCGGAAGCGGTAGATGGCCAGTGACAGCGCATAGATGACGGCGTTGACGAGGAACGTCTCCGGTCCGATGGCCTGCCACAGCAGGCCGGCCGTGACGAACCCGCCGAGCAGCCCCGCCAGCGTCGCCGCCTCGAACCGGGCCGAGGCCTTGCCTCGCAGGCCCTCGTCCATCGCCGTGACGACGGCGATGTAGCCGAGGATCGACGGCACGCTGGCGGCCGTCGCCGAGCCCTCGAGGAGGCGAGTCGCGCCGATGACCGGCAGGCTCGTCGTGGCCCACGTCGCGATGACCGCGACGATCCCGAAGATCGGCCCGTACTGCATGACCCGGTGATGGCCGAGGCGATCCGAGATGACCCCGAACACCGGCGACAGGGTGAGCTCGGCGACGTAGAACAGGGCCGCGATGACGCCGAACCCGAGGTCGCCCACCGGGCGACCCTGGCCGAGGTGGAACAGGTCGTCGAGGAAGCGCTGGTGGTCGCCGAGGTTGGCGAGGTAGTAGGTCAGCGTCAGCCCGGTGAGGCCGGTGCTGAATCGGAGCGTGAACGTGCCGATGAGGACGGCCCACAGGGAGCGGTTCACGGCGAAAAGGGTAGCGGCCCGGTGAGCGCGCTCGCGGCCCTCGCGTCCCAGCGCGCGACCGCCTTCGCGGCTCGTGGCGGCTCGTATCATCCGGCCGAGGAATGCGGGCCCGGAGCGCGGGACGGCGCCCCGACGACCGCCGAGGAGGATCGACCGTGAGCCGAGTCGCCATCGTCACCGACTCCGCGTCCGACATGGAACCGGCCCGCGCGGCCGCCCTCGGGATCACGGTCGTGCCGCTCGTCGTGAACTTCGGGTCGGAGAGCCTCAAGGCGGGGGTCGACATCTCGACCGACGAGTTCTGGACCCGGATGACGGCTCCGGAGGCGCCGTTCGCGACCACTGCCGCCTCGAGTCCGGGCGACTTCCAGGCGGCCTACCAGCAGGTCTTCGCCGAGGGGGCCGAGGCGATCGTCTCGATCCACGTCGCGGGCACGTTGTCCGGGACCATCAAGAGCGCGGAGGTCGCCAGGGGACTCCTGCCCGAGCGCGAGATCCACATCGTCGACTCGATGTCGGCCTCCATGGGCGAGGGCGTGCTCGCCGAGCTCGGCGTTCGGCTGGCGGCGATGGGCGTCTCCGCCGAGGAGATCACGCGCGTCGTGACCGAGCGTCGGGACGACATCGGTGTCTACCTTGTCCTCGACACTCTCGAGTACCTCAAGCGCGGCGGACGGATCAGCGGCGCCCGGGCGGCGATCGGAACCCTCCTGGCGCTCAAGCCGATCATCAAGATCTCGGACGGCCTGGTCGACGTCATCGAGCGGGTCCGGACCAAGGGCAAGGCGCGCGAGCGACTCATCGAGCTGCTGTGCACCCGCCCGGTCGAGCGCCTCTCGGTGCTCCACACCACGAACGCCGGCGTCGAGGAGTTCGAGCCCGAGCTCGTGGCCCACGTGCCCGGCGGCATCGACCGGTCGATGGTCACCGTCGACCTCGTCGGCCCCTCGATCGGCCCCCACCTCGGCCCCGGCTGCGTCGGAGGGGTCGCACTCTACGCGGCGGGCTCTCGACCCGCCTGACTGGGACCGCCGGCCCGCGGCTCCACGCCCTGGTCCGAGGTCGCGCATTCGGCGCGTACGATCCACCGGTGCCGAACGCCTCGTCCACGTTCCAGACCGATCCAGCGCGGCTGACCCGGGCGTTCCCACCGGGCTTCGCGTGGGGCTTCGCGGCGTCCGCCTACCAGGTCGAGGGAGCGGCAGCCGAGGACGGTCGGGGACCGTCGATCTGGGACACCTTTGCCCGAACGCCAGGCGCCATCAGCGATGGCAGCACCGGCGACGTTGCCTGCGACCACTACCACCGCTACCGCGAGGACGTGCGGCTGATGGCCGACCTCGGGGCTCGTGCCTATCGCTTCAGCATCAGCTGGCCGCGGGTCATGCCCCTGGGCAGAGGGACGGCCAACCAGGCCGGCCTCGACTTCTACGACCGCCTCGTCGACGCCCTGCTCGGCGTGGGCGTCCAGCCGCTGGCAAACCTGTTCCACTGGGACCTGCCACAGGCACTCCAGGACCGTGGTGGATTCGCCAATCCGGAGGTCGTGGCCTGGTTCGCCGAGTACGCCACGGTGGTGGCCTCGAGGCTGAGCGACCGGGTCACCGACTGGATGACCTTCAACGAGCCCGCCGTGTTTGCGTTCCTGGGCCATGCCGAGGGCATCCACGCCCCGGGGCTGCGCGATTGGCCGACGGCGATCCGGGTGGCCGACAACGAGCTGCGCAGTCATGCCGCCGCCGTCCAGGCGATCCGCGCCGTGGCCCGGGACGCCAGGATCGGCGTGGCCGTCGACGTCAACCAGGTCGCACCGGCGACCAGTACCGAGCGCGATCGGATCGCGGCCGAGCGATGGAGCTCCGCTCGGGACGCCTGGTTCCTCGATCCGCTGTTCGGCCGTGGCTACCCGGCGCTGGGACTCGATGCCCACCGCGAGGCCGGCCACCTCGAAGGCGTCGAGCTGACCGACCCACCACTCGGCGACCTCGACTACGTGGGCCTGAACTACTACCGGCGTGACTCGGTCAGCGCGAGGTCGGACCGGGCCTTCGACTGGGAGATCGGTGCCGCCCCGGGTTCGGAGCAGACCCAGATGGGCTGGCATGTCGCGCCCGACGGCCTGCGCGACGTCCTGCTCGAGCTCAACCGGACGTACGCGCCTCGGGAGATCGTCGTCACCGAGAACGGCGCCGCATACCCCGACACCGTCGATCCCGATGGCAACGTCCGCGATGGAGCCCGGCTGGCGTACCTCGCGCGGCACGTCGCCGCGGCAGCCGATGCGCTCCTGGCTGGCGTGCCGCTGACCGGCTACTTCGTCTGGTCGCTGCTCGACAACTTCGAGTGGAGCCTGGGCTTCAGCCGGCGGTTCGGCCTGGTGCACGTCGACTTCGGTAGCCAGGGCCGCACGCCGAAGGACAGCGCGCGCTGGTATCGGCGACTCATCACCGGCGAGTAGCGCCCCGACGGGTTGAGCCGCGCCGGGGTCAGGCCTTCACGGAGCCGGCCAGGATGCCCCGGACGAAGGCCCGCTGGAGGGCGAGGAACACACCCAGCGGGACGATCATCGTCAGGAAGGCGCCGGCGGTGAGCAGGTGCCACGAGCCGCCCCGGCTGCCGATCATGTTGAAGAGCGCCGTCGGCATGATCTGCACGTCCCCGCCCGGGCCGAGGAACACCAGCGCCACGAGGAGATCGTTCCAGACCCACAGGAACTGGAAGATCGCGAAGGCGCCCAGGGCCGGCACTGACAGCGGCAGCACGATCTGGATGAACGTCTGGAAGTGCGAGGCGCCGTCGATCGCCGCCGACTCGAACAGGTCGCGCGGCAGCTGCGAGATGAAGTTGTAGAGCAGGAAGATCGCCAGCGGCAGCCCGAACGCCGTGTGCGCGAGCCAGATGCCGACGAACGTCCCGTACAGCGACGCGCCGCTGTAGATCTTGAGGATCGGGATCAACGCGAGCTGGAGGGGCACGACGAGCAGCGCCACCACGATCGTGAACAGGATGCTGCGACCCGGGAACGGGATCCACGCGAACGCGTACGCCGCAAACGCGGCGATCGTGATCGGGATCACCGTCGATGGCACCGTGACGATGAGGCTGTTCAGGAACGCGGCGCCCATGCCCGCGCCGGTCACGACGTTCTCGTAGTTCGAGAGGGTCCACTGGTTCGCGTCGAACAGGTGGAAGATCCCCTCCCACCAGCCCGACCTCGTGATCAGCAGTGGGTTCCGGAATGAGCTGACGAACAAGCCCGCGGTCGGGATCGTCCACAGGAAGCAGATGACGAGGACCGACAGCCGCAGCGGCAGGC
>DATEZX010000143.1:0-3160 GCA_035255225.1 Candidatus Limnocylindrales bacterium | reverse complement strand
CCTCGTCGTCATCGGGGCGGTCTTCCAGTTCGACTTCGCGGTCGAGATGGCCATCCTCGTCACCGGCCTCGCGGTCTTCGTCTGGGTCCGCTTCATCCGCTACCCCGGGCTGTTCGAGGCCTACGAGCACCAGCTCGCCCGCCAGCGCTACCTCGCCCGATCGAGGGCCTCCCGGCCCGACGCCACGATCCGCTCCAAGGCGGGTCGGCGACGGCGTCGCCGCTGAGGCTCCGCGCGCCGGGCATGCGCCCCCGAGGCGGCGCGGGCTAGGCGATGCCGATCGAGATCCGGCGCTTCGGCGCCGGCAATCGCCGCCCGGAGGGTCCGCCCGGCACGACCGGCCTGACCGGCCAGGTCGTCCACTCCGACGCCCGCGGCGTGATCGTCGAGTTCGCCTTCGCGCCCGGCGGTCGGATCCCGCTCCACGACAACGCCGGCACGACCGCGTGGTTCCTCGTCATCGAGGGCGGCGGCTGGGTCCAGGTCGGTGCCGAGCGGCGGCGCGTGGGTGCCGGCGAGGCGGTCCTGTGGCCGGCCGGCATCGGGCATGCGGCATGGGCCGAGGACACGCCGATGCGGGCGATCATCGTCGAGCTCGCCGGGGCGGACGACGCCTGGGCCCGCGGCATCCTCGAGGGCGCCGCCAGGCGCATCGGCCCCGGCGAAGCGGGGCGGGTGCCGAAGGGCGAGGGCCGGCTCGCGCCGCGAGCGCGAGCCCAGCGTCGGGACCCGAGCGCCGGCGAGCCAGACTGATGGCCGGCCGCCGAGCCGGCGCTCAGCTCACTTCGTGAACGTGAAGCTGCTGACGATCGACTGCTCGTCCGGGATGGCGCCACCGGCCGGCGTGACGAACTCGACGACGACCGCGTCCGTGGCGCTCACGAAGAGGTAGACACTCTCCGTCGCCCGGATCGTCCCGCCGCCGGCCTTGCTGCCCGACAGCCTGATGTCCCAGTGCACGGCGGCCCCACCGGGCAGCGTGAGATCCTCCGGCACGGGCGAGCCTTCGAGGCCCGGCACGGCCTGGAACTGGGCCGTGAAGGTCTGAGCGAGGGTGTCGAGCGAGACGCCGCCGCTGGGCGTCGTGACGATGAGCAGGATGTCGCCGAGCAGCGGGTTCACGGCCATCCGGGCGTTGGTCATCGACTCGAACTGCTGGATCGAGACGGCCAGGCTCGGGTTGGCCGCGGCGAAGGCGTCGAGGCTCCCTTTCGCGGCGGGGTCCGCGAGGTTGAACGCCTGCCAGCCGCTCGGGAGCGTGATGGCGTACGGCGCGCCGGCGAAGGGCCCGCTGGCCGATGGCCCCACCGTCGGTGCGGGTGATGGCCCGGCGGTGGCGAGCGCGGCCGACGTCGGCGCCGTGCTCGGGCCTGACGTCCCCGCCGGACCGCACGCGGCGACCGTGATGGCGAGGAGCGCCGCGAGGACGACGGCAGGCGCGCCGGTGGACGGCCGTGGGCGGCGCATGACCTCCTCCCTCCCGGCCGCGGCGCGCGACCCGGCCCGAGTATGCGCCAGGGCGGTCCGGGGCCGGGTCGAGACAGCTGACCGGGTCGCCTCCGGCGGCCGAGGGCCTCAGCCGAGCAGTGCGCCGAGCTGGCCGAGGATCCGCGCCGTGGCGCCCCACACGAGGTGGGCGCCGACCGGATAGGCGCCGTACCGGATCGGGAAGTCCCGGATCGTCGTTTCCACGACCTGGATCGGGGCCCCGGGGAGGAAGGCGGCGAGGGGCGCCCGGACGATCGAGGCGACCTCGTCGGGCGATGGCCTGAGCTCCGGCCATCGCTCCGCGATGGCGAGGACCGGGCGGACGCGATAGCCGGAGACCGGGATCCAGAACGCCTCGAGATCCCCGAGCACGCGCAGCCCGGCGTTGACCGGGTCGAGGCCGACCTCCTCGATCGCCTCGCGCAGCGCCGTCGTGATGGCGTCCTCGCCGTCCTCGGCGCGCCCGCCCGGGAACGAGATCTCGCCCGGGTGGCGGCCGCGTGGCGCGCGCTCGATGAGGATGACCTCGGCCTCGGCGTCCGCCCCGGCTGAGCCATCCGGCGCGGAGCGATCCGGGGCAACGAGCACGAGGACAGATGCCGCGATCGCGTCGGCCGGGCCGTCGGAGACGGTCGGGCGGCGGCGCTCGCCGGTGTCGAGCCGAACGGGCATCAGGACCTCCGGCGGCGCTGGCAGCTCGGCCGGCAGCGTCGCGAGACGGCCGACCGCCTCGATGTACCTCAGTTCGGGCGGCTCCCGCCGTCGCCCCGGTTGCCGTCGGTATCCGGCAGGTCGAGGATCGAGGTCCCCGACCGCCGGCGACGCGAGGCGCCGCCACCGGCCCCGGTCGCGTCCCCCGCCGCCTCGGCCGGCGCCCGGGCGTCACGCCGCGCGGCCGCGTCCGCGACGACGGCCTCGCCTCCGGCCGAGAACAGCAGCGTCGTCCCGACCGGATCGGCGTCGGCGGCGATCGTCTGGCCGGGCTTGAAGCGGCCTTCGATGAGCGCCCGCGCGAGCGGGTTCTCGACGAGCCGCTGGATCGTCCGCTTCAGGGGCCGGGCGCCGAACGTCGGGTCGGTGCCCTCGCGGGCGACGAGCGCTCGCGCCGCCGAGGTGAGCTCGAGGGTCAGGTCCTGTGCGGCGAGGCGCCGCTGGAGGTCCGCGACCAGGAGGTCGACGATCGCCGCCAGGTCGGCATCGGTCAGGGCGTGGAAGACGATGACCTCGTCGACCCGGTTCAGGAACTCCGGCCGGAACTGGAGCCGCAGCGCCTCGGTCACCTGGTGCTTCATCGCCTCGTAGGCCCCGCTGTCGCCGGGTCGGGCCCCGGTCGCCGCGATGACCTGGGAGGCGACGTTGCTGGTCATGATGATCACGGTGTTCTTGAAGTCGACCGTCCGGCCCTGGGAGTCGGTCAGCCGGCCGTCGTCGAGGACCTGGAGCAGGACGTTGAACACGTCCGGGTGGGCCTTCTCGATCTCGTCCAGGAGCACGACCTGGTACGGCCGCCGCCGGACCGCCTCGGTCAGCTGGCCGCCCTCCTCGTAGCCGACGTAGCCCGGAGGCGCCCCGATCAGGCGGCTGACGGTGTGGCGCTCCATGTACTCGGACATGTCGAACCGCAGGAGCTCGATGCCGAGCGTGGAGGCGAGCTGGCGGGCCGCCTCGGTCT
>DATEZX010000142.1:0-2744 GCA_035255225.1 Candidatus Limnocylindrales bacterium | reverse complement strand
CGGGTCGACGGCGAGACGTACGACCTGGCCGAGGCGCCGACGCTCGACAAGTACAAGCGCCACTCGATCGAGGTGGTCGTCGATCGCTACATCGTCCGCCGCGCGGAGGCGCCCGCCGAGTGGGCCCGCGACGAGCGCGGCCGGCCGATCGATCCCGCCACGGGGGAGGCGGTCGACGATCCGGACCGGCCGCGACTGGCCGACTCGGTCGAGACCGCGCTCCGCCTCGGGGAGGGCGTGATGCTGGTCGCGCCTGCGGGCGGCGCGAGCGGTGCCGGCGGCGCGAGCGGTGCCGGAGGCGCGGGTGGTGCCGGCGGTGAGGCGACGGCCCCCGCCTTCGAGGAGCGGCGCTACAGCGAGCGCTACTCATGCCCCTATGACGGAACGACGATCGACGAGCTGGAGCCGCGGAGCTTCTCGTTCAACTCGCCGCACGGCGCCTGCCCGACCTGCACCGGCCTCGGCACGCGCCTCGAGATCGACCCGGAGCTCGTCATCCCGGACAAGGGCAAGAGCGTCCTCAAGGGCGCGGTCGCGCCGTGGTCGCGCATGGCGATCGACGCCTCCTGGCGGATGAAGATCACGGAGGCGATCTTCCGCGAGCACGGCTGGGACCCGGCGGCGCCGATCGGCAGCCTGCCGTCGGAGGCGCTCGAGTATCTGCTCCACGCCTCGAAGGACGAGCGGGTCGTCGTCCGCTACAAGCACGAGCGCGGCGAGAACTCGTACGTCGCGACCTTCGAGGGCGTCGTGACGAACCTCGAGCGGCGCTACCGCGAGACGGATTCGGAGTACATCAAGACCGAGCTCGAGAAGTACATGGTCGAGCGGCCCTGCCCGGCCTGCAGGGGCAGGCGCCTGCGGCCCGAGGCCCTCGCCGTGACCGTCGAGGGCAAGGACATCAGCGACGTCTCCGACCTGTCCGTCACCGACGCCCTCGAGTGGGCGAAGACGCTGCCCGACCGCGTCACGGAGCGCGAGCGGACGATCGCCTACCAGGTCCTCAAGGAGATCCGGGCCCGGCTCGGGTTCCTGGTCGACGTCGGGCTCGACTACCTGACGGTCAACCGGACGAGCCAGACCCTGTCCGGCGGCGAGGCCCAGCGGATCCGCCTCGCGACCCAGATCGGGACCACGCTGATGGGCGTCCTGTACATCCTCGACGAGCCATCGATCGGGCTCCACCAGCGCGACAACGCCAAGCTCATCGCGACCCTCACGCGGCTGCGTGACCTCGGCAACACCGTCCTCGTCGTCGAGCACGACGAGGAGACGATCCGGACGGCCGACTGGGTCATCGACATCGGACCCGGGGCCGGGGAGCATGGCGGCGAGATCGTCGCCAACGGCCGGCTCGAGGCGATCCTCGACGAGCCACGCTCGATCACCGGCGCCTACCTCCGGGGCGATCGGGCCGTGCCGATCCCGCCGGAGCGGAGGCGCGGCAACGGCAGGCGGCTGGTCGTCCGCGGCGCCCGCGAGCACAACCTGCGGAACATCGACGTCGCGATCCCGCTGGGGACCTTCACCGCGGTGACGGGCGTCTCGGGCAGCGGCAAGAGCACCCTCGTGACCGAGGTCCTGTACCGCGCGCTGGCGCGGGCCCTGAACGGCTCGCGTGAGGTGGTCGGGGCGCACGAGGCCCTCGAGGGCGCCAGCTATCTCGACAAGATCGTCGAGATCGACCAGAGCCCGATCGGCCGGACGCCGCGCTCCAACCCCGCAACCTACACCGGCCTGTTCGGGACGATCCGGGAGCTCTTCGCCGCGACGCCCGAGGCGCGCGTCCGTGGCTACTCGCCGGGGCGCTTCAGCTTCAACGTCAAGGGCGGCCGCTGCGAGAACTGCAAGGGCGACGGGATCATCAAGATCGAGATGCAGTTCCTGCCGGACGTCTACGTCCCGTGCGAGGTCTGCAAGGGCGCGCGCTACAACCGCGAAGCCCTCGAGATCCACTACAAGGGCCGCTCGATCGCCGAGGTCCTCGAGATGACCGTCGAGGAGGCGGTCGAGTTCTTCGCGCCCGTGCCCCAGGTCGCCTCGAAGCTGAAGACCCTCAACGACGTCGGCCTCGGCTACATCCACCTCGGCCAGCCGGCGACGACGCTCTCGGGCGGCGAGGCCCAGCGGGTGAAGCTCTCGACCGAGCTCTCGCGCCGCGCGACCGGCAAGACGATCTACCTGCTCGACGAGCCGACGACCGGCCTGCACTTCGCCGACGTCGAGAAGCTGCTCCAGGTCCTCCACCGGTTGGTCGACGCCGGCAACACGGTCCTCGTCATCGAGCACAACCTCGACGTCATCAAGACCGCCGACTGGATCATCGACCTCGGACCCGAGGGCGGGGCGCGCGGCGGCCTCGTCATCGCGGAAGGCACGCCCGAGGCGGTGGCCGCGGCGGCCGACCATTCGGCGACCGGGGAGTACCTCGCCCGCGTCCTGCGCGGCGAGCCGCTCGTGCCGCTGTCCGACGTGACGTTCGCCGAGGCGGCGGGGCGGGGGAACGGGCGCGACCGCAAGGCTCGCGCGGTGACGGCGGTCGCGACGGCGTCCCGGCGCTGACGCCGCCGTCGGGCGCGTGACGACGCTCGCCTACGATGGGTGCGATGCCCAGCCACCCACCGGCCCGGCACGAGCTGCCGGAGATCGACGCCGCGGCGTTCGAGGCCGCGCGAGCGGCGGATCGGCTGCTGGCCGAGGCCCGCCGTCAAGCCGAGGCGATTCCCGGTCAAGCTCGCGGCTGG
>DATEZX010000141.1:0-2397 GCA_035255225.1 Candidatus Limnocylindrales bacterium | reverse complement strand
GTAGTGCAGGACGGCGGTGGTCGGCCGGCCACCCGCCATCTCCACCCGCTCGACCACCGCGGCGATCGTCGTACCCGTGTCCCAGACCTCGTCGACCACGAGGACGCGTTTGCCGTGGAGGAGGGGATCGGACGGGAACTGGAAGAACGTGGGCTGCTCGGAGGTCCGCCCGTCGTCGTCGTAGAACGCGACCGCGGCGACGAGGATGTCCCGTAGCCCGAGCCGGTACGCCAGCATTCCCGCCGGCACGAGGCCGCCGCGGGTGATCACCAGGGCAACGTCGTAGTCCGTGCCGACCTTGTCGGCGAGCTCGCCGACGAGCCCGTCGAGGTCCTCCCACGAGACGATTGTCTTCGCCTGCTCCGCCACGACCACAGGCTACCCGAACCGATCCGCTGACCGACCGGAATCCTCGCGCCCGCCCGCGGCGCGGCGTCGGTTCACGAACGCCGAGCCACGAGGCCGAGCTCGGCCGGCGAGAACGCCTCGAGCAGGAACGCAGACGGCGCTCCGGGGTCGTAGGCGAGCGTGAGCGAACGGCGCGCCCTCGTCCAGGCCACGTAGGCGAGACGCCGCTCCTCTTCCATGGCCCGGTCCGGCTCCAGCGCGTCGGCGATGGAGCGCGCGCTCGGGAAGCGGCCCTCGTCGAGCCCGATCACCGCGACATGGTCGAACTCAAGGCCCTTCGTGCCATGCGCCGTTGCCAGCGTGAGGGGGGCGTCGTCCCGGCGCAGCTCCGCGAGCAGGCGGCGCGTCGACGCAACCGCGGTGCGCAGCGCGTCGACCGATGCGCACCCGGCCGCCCAGCCGAGCAGGGCGGCGGCGATCGCCGATCGATCGTGCGTGCCGTCCTCATCAGCATCGTGCGCGTCGATGACCGGGTCACGCTGGACCGACGCACGGGCGCGCCCGATGGTGACCACCGCGGGCTCCGGGTCGTTCGCCTGGCCTCCCGCCTCCTCGAGCAGCTCGTCGACGAGCGGCGACTCGATCGGCAGGACCAGGTCTTCGGCGCGAAACGGGACGCCGAGACGGAGCGCGGCGGCAACGACGGGAAGCAGCTCGCGGTTCGTCCGGGCGAGAACGGCGCGGGTCCCCTCGTCGTCGCGCCACGAGGCGAGCGCCGCCGCCGCGCGGTCGATGTCGTCCGCTGCCGTGGGTGCGAGGATGAGCCGTCCGTCGGCCTTCGGGCCGGCGCAGATGACCTTCGCGAAGCGCTCGACGTTGTGCTCGACGAGGCGCACCGCCCGGTCGAGCACGGGCGCCGGGCAGCGGTAGTTGGTCTCCAGGTCCACGCGCTGCAGCCCGGGGAGGGCCTCGTCCGCGAGCGACAACAGCCGCCGAACGTCGGCGAGGCGCCAGCCGTAGATCGACTGGTCGTCGTCGCCGACGAGGAAGATCCGGTTCGCCGGCGCCGCCAGGAGGAGCGCGAGCCGCAGCTGGGCGCGATCGAGGTCCTGCGACTCGTCCACGAGCAGGTGCCGGCAGCGGTCGCGCCACGTCGCCAGGATCGTGGCGTTTCGCTCGAGGAGCCGCAATGCCCGCGCGACAAGGTCATCAAAGTCCACGCCGCCGCGCTGGCGGATCTCGGCCTCGTACGCGGCGTACGTGCGGGCGACCGGGCCGGCCTCGGCGTCGCTCGAGATCGCCGTGGGGTCCACGTCGAGGTCGAGCTTGAACCGGGAGAGGATCGTGTCCAGGCGCCGACGCTCCGCGACGGGCAGGTCAGGCCGCACCGCGCGCAGGACCTCGTCCCGGTCCAGCAGCGGAGCGACGGCCTCGCCGGCCTCGCGCAGCAGCTCCAGCCCGAGGGCGTGGAAGGTGCGGATCCGGACCCGGCCAGCCAGCCCGTCGCCGATCGGAGCGAGCGCCGTCTCCACCCGCCCGCGCAGCTCGTCCGCCGCCCTCCGGTTGAACGTGATCGCGCAGATCGACTCCGGCGCCACCCCCTCGTCGATGAGCCAGGCAATCCGGGCGACGAGCGTCGTGGTCTTGCCCGAGCCCGCCGGTGCGACGCACAGGACCGGGCCGGGCGGAGCAGTCGCCGCGCGCCGCTGGTCCGGTGCCAGGCGGGCGAGCCGCTCCAGCACCACGGGATGACCTGCCACGCGGGCGAATCTGCCGGTGGCCCCTTATCGGGCGGTCACCCGGTGGCCCGGTGACGCGCGGCAACAACTGCGTTGCCTGACCGCACCACGCGGTGCGGTCCGGTGCAATCCGGAGTTAACAGGTGGGGAGCGCCGCGCTATCGTGGACGGCCTACTGTCACGGGGTCAACGCACCCCGGCGGGCTGCGGCCCACGTCGTTCGCGCCCCAACACGTGGAGGAAGATCCAGTGCCCGTCATCGATTCCGCGCGGCCGACCGGACGACGGTCGGTCGTCACCGTGCTCCTGG
>DATEZX010000140.1:0-4606 GCA_035255225.1 Candidatus Limnocylindrales bacterium | reverse complement strand
CGGCACGACCGAGATCGCGGTCATCGCCCTCGGCGGGATCGTCGTCTCGACCTCGCTGCGGGTCGGCGGCAACCGCTTCGACGAGGCGATCGCGTCGTACATTCGCAAGAAGTACAACCTCATGATCGGCGAGCGGACGGCCGAGGAGGTCAAGATCGAGATCGGGACGGCGCTCCCGCTCGAGCGCGAGCTGTCGATGGACGTCCGTGGCCGCGACCTCATCGCCGGCCTGCCGCGGACGATCCCGATCACCAGCTCCGAGGTCATGGAGGCGATCGAGCTGCCGCTCCAGCAGCTCGTCGCGGCGGTCCGCTCGGTCCTCGAGCAGACGCCCCCGGAGCTGTCGAGCGACATCATCGACAAGGGCATGGTCATGAGCGGCGGCGGCGCCCTGCTGCGGAACGTCGACAAGCTCCTGACCCAGGTCACGGGCGTGCCGTGCCACGTCGCGGAGAACGCGATGAACTGCGTGGCCCTGGGCACCGGCGAGGCGCTCAAGCACTACGACTTCTTCAAGAAGTCGCTGGTCCAGAGCTTCTAGGTCATGGGCGCGCCCGGCGACGGCCCGGACGGGTCGGAGGGGTCGGACCGCGCCTTCGTGGACCTGCACTGCCACACCTCGGCCAGCTTCGACTCGCTCGCGGCTCCGGCCTCGGTCGTTCGCGCCGCGGCTTCGCGCGGGCTGACGCACGTGGCCGTCACGGACCATGGCACGCTCGCCGGCGCCCTGGAGGCGCGCGAGCACGCCCCGGACGGCGTGACCGTGCTCGTCGGGGAGGAGATCCGGACGCTCGAGGGCGACCTCATCGGGGTCTTCCTCTCCCGGGCGATCCCGAACGGCCTGCCGGCGGCGGAGGCGATCGCGGCGATCCGCGAGCAGGGCGGCCTCGTCGGGATCCCCCATCCCTTCGACCGCTTCCGTGGCTCGGTCGGCCGCCGCGACTCGCTCATCGAGCTCTCAGCGAGCGTTGACTGGATCGAGGCGTGGAACGCCCGGCTGATCGTCGGGGACGGCAACGTCCGGGCGGCGGAGCTCGCCGCCTCGACGGGCCTGCCCGGCGTCGCGGTCTCGGACGCCCACACGACGGTCGAGATCGGCGTCGCGTCGACGATCGTGCGGGGTGACCCCTCGACGCCCGACGGCCTGCTCGCGGCGCTGGCCGGCGAGCGGCAGCTCATGACCGGGCGCGCGTCGGTCTACACGCGCCTCGTCACGCCCGCCGCGAAGCTCGTCACGTGGGCCCGCAGCCGATGACCGACCCGACGGCCGGACCGCCGACGGGCGCGACCGCCGACCAGGGGCTCGCCGCCCAACCGGAGCCGGACCAACCCGAGCCGGACCAACCCGAGCCGGACCGGCCCGCGGCCGGCCAGCTGTCGCTCGTCGCCCGGCTGCGCCAGCCGCGGACGATCGTGTCGCTCGTCCTGCCGATCGTCCTGATCGCGCTGTTCGCGGTCAGCCTGCCCGGCTTCAAGCTCGACCAGCTGCCGGCCACGATCCTGGCCGCCAACGGGTTGCTGCTCCTCGCGGCGTTCGGCGTCTTCTACGCCGGCTTCCCGCTGCGAGGCTGGCGGTGGTCGATCCTCGTCGGGACCTCCGACTCGTTCCGCCTCCGGGTCCGCGACGCCACCGAGATCATCTTCCTGTCGTGGGTCGTGAACTGCCTCGTGCCGGCCAAGCTCGGCGACGTCTACCGGGCGTGGCTCCTCAAGATCAACAGCCCGGTGTCGCTGTCGAGGACGTTCGGGACGGTGTTCATCGAGCGGATCCTCGACCTGTTCGCGATCGTCGTCCTGGGTCTCGGAGCCGGCTTCGTGTCGTTCCGGCACGGCCTGCCGGCGGAGGTCCAGCTGGTCTTCGCCGCCGGCGTCGTGTTCGTCGTCGTCCTCGGCGCCGGACTCCTGACGATGCGCAACTTCGGCCGCCGGATCGTCGAGCGGGCGTCCTTCCTGCCGCGCCGGATCGTCGTCCTGTACGACCGCTTCGAGGAGGGTGTCTTCGCCTCGATCGGCCTGCGCCGCCTGCCGATCCTGCTCCTCATGACGGCCGCCATCTGGGCGACCGAGGCCACGCGGCTGTACCTCGTCGTCCAGGCCCTCGGGCTACCCGACGTCCATCTCGGGATCAGCGGCGCGTTCTTCGTGGCCCTGGTCGCGTCGCTGCTCACGGCCGTGCCGCTGACGCCGGCCGGGATCGGCTTCGTCGAGGGCGGCGTCGTCGGGATCCTGACGACGATCTACGTCGTGCCGCTGAACGAGGCGCTCGCGATCACCCTGGTCGACCGGGCGATCAGCGTCCTGTCGATCATCGTCCTGGGCTCGATCGCCTACGCGATCTCTCCGAAGCGCCGCGGCCTGGGGGTCGTGAGCGCCGACCTGGCGACGCCCGCCTGACGTGTGAGACCCCAACGCTCCGATCGATTGACCGGGACCGTTAGGGCAGTTGGGGGAGCGTGGCCCGAGTTGGGTACCAGCAACGACTAGGCACACACACCGGACCTGACCGACCCAGACCACACCCAAGTCACTCGGGATGGCAGGCGTTCGGGCCAGATGGTGCCCCGATGGGCAGGTACGAACGTGGGATATGGCGGGTGCACCCCCGCGCCGACACTCCAGCCATGCCCAGTCCCACGGGACGCGCGTTCAACGAATGGCTGCGAGCCCAGCTCAAGGCCAAGAAGATGTCGCAGCGCCAGCTTGCCCAGCAGTCCGGCGTCGACCATTCGACGATCTCGCGGCTCGTGCGCGGCGACCGGATGCCGTCGCTCGGCACGGCGACGAAGCTGGCTCGCGGCCTGCGCGAGCTGAGCGAGGACGACGACGGGCCGCAGTACCTCGGCCTGATGAACAACAGCACCCACAACCCGACGGCGCGGGTCGAGTACGCCCTGCGGGCCGACGAGGCCCTCGGCGAGGCCCAGGTCCGCCAGGTCATGGAGTACTACCTCGCCGTCCGGATGCGCTACGGGCCCCGCGCGACCGTCACCTCGCCCGGGATGACCGGCCATCCGACGACCCCGCCACCGCTGGCCCGCTCCGAGCCACCGACGCCGTTCGTGCGACCTGCCTACGTCCGTCCGGCCGTCGCCGTCGGCGGCGGGCGCCCGTCGATGCCGAGTCGGGAGGCGACGCTGCGCCGCCTGCCCTCGAGGGATTCCTACTGATCCGGCCGCGGGGCTGATCGGAGCGTATCCTCCACGACTCCGATCCAGGGGCTTGCGAAGGCCGGCGCTCGGGGCGCCGGCCTTCGCCTTAGGTCCGCTCGCCGACGACCAGCGGGGCGAGCATCGCGGTTGCGAAGACGGTCGGGTAGACGGCGTCCACCGGCAGCCAGGTGACCAACGGGAGCGCTGCCGCCCACCACTGGCCTCGCTCCAGGAGCAGGGCGACCGGCAGCAGGAGCAGCACCCCGTAGTGCGGCCAGACGATCGGCGAGGCCAGGATCGAGGCGATGGCGGTCACCGGGATCGCGATCTGGGCCGGGTAGCGAACCCAGGCCACCACGGCCACGAGGCCCACCGCCACGGCGCTGCTCCACTGGAGCAGTGACGCCGCGCCCTCCGAGACGCCGGCTCGATAGGCGATCGCGCCCACGCTGAGCACGTCCGGAGCCGTCAGCGCGTGCCCACCCACGCGCGAGATGAGCGTGAGCCAGTCCGACAGCGACGTGGGTCCGGCGAGGAGGATCGCCACGACGGCCGCCGCCAGCAGGATCCCGACGCCTGCGGCCACCGCCCGGAAACGCCGGGTCGCGATCGCCCAGCCGAACAGCAGGATCGGCTGCAGCTTGGCGGCCGTGCCCAGGGCGGCCGCGACGCCCACCGCCCACGGACGATTGGCCCATCGCCAGGCGGCGGCGTACAGCAGGAACAGGATCGGCCCGAGCTGGCCCAGCTTCACGGCGTAGAGGTACGGCCACGACAGCCCTGCCAGGAGCAGGACGACCCATTGCGTCGTCCGGCGAACCGGAAGCAGCGCGACGCCGACCACGAAGCACAGGTTGAGCATCGCGATCCAGGCGAGGGCGGCGACCTGCGGCGGCAGGGACGCGGCGAACGGCAGGACGGCCAGGATGAACGGTGGCGGATAGTCGAACAGGCCGTTCGGTCCAGGGGCGGAGAACGCCAGGTCGTACAGGGGCCCGCCGCCCAGCA
This sequence comes from Candidatus Limnocylindrales bacterium, assembly GCA_035255225.1. Classification (GTDB taxonomy): domain Bacteria; phylum Chloroflexota; class Limnocylindria; order Limnocylindrales; family CSP1-4; genus UBA5189. The sequence goes on along the minus strand of DATEZX010000140.1, from coordinate 449 downwards.
GCCGCCGCGCGGCCGCGTCGTACATCAGGTAGTCGTAGCCGAGGGTGTTCCCGGCGGCGACGAGGATCGCGGGCACGGTGAGGACCGGCACGACGATGGCCAGCACGGGCAGCGCAGCCCGGGCCAGCAGGCGCGCATCGACGCCCGGCCGGGACGCGTTCGCAGGCATCGAGCTCGCTGCTCCCACCGCGGCGCAGTCTAGGCGTCCGATCTCGGGCGCCGACTACCCGATGGTCCTCCTCGGCCCGGCAGGGCCGACGACGCGGACGAAGCGAGGACCGACTTACCGGTGGGCGCTGCGCGCCCGGTTGGCCGGTCCGCCCTTGGTGTAGCCGCCGCCCACCACCGGCTCGATGAGCCCGAAGTCACCGGCTCGCCGGCGGTACAGGATCGCGATGTGTTCCGTCTCCGCGTCGACGAACACGAAGAACGAGTGCCCGAGCTCCTCC
>DATEZX010000139.1:0-4666 GCA_035255225.1 Candidatus Limnocylindrales bacterium | reverse complement strand
GTCCTCGTGTCGAGCCTGCTGCCGCTCCTCCGGCGCTCGCCAGACGCCCGGGTCGTCGCCGTCGCCTCGGGCGGGATGTACGCACAGTCGCTCGACGTCGGGGACCTCGACGGCACTCGGCTCGACTACCAGGGCGCCCGCTTCTACGCCCGGGCGAAGCGCGCCCAGGTGGCGATGCTGCGGGAGTGGGCCCGCCGGGCGCGAGGATCGTCGGTCACGTTCGTCTCGATGCACCCGGGCTGGGCACGGACCCCCGGGCTGTCGGCCTCCCTGCCGGGGTTCGAGCGGATCATGAGCCCGATCCTCCGGACGCCCGAGGAGGGCGTCGACACGATCGCCTGGCTGGCCTCGGCGCCCCGCGCCGAGCTCCGGCCCGGCGCGCTCTACCTCGACCGGCGTCCCCGACCCTTCGACCGCATCCCGTCGACGCGGCTGGACGCGGCCGAACGGCGCGAGCTGTGGGCGGAGGTCGTTCGCCGGGTCGGCGGACCCGATCCCGCTCCGGGCTGAGCCCGCTCGGCCCGCCGCCTCAGCGCGCCGGGGCAGCGTCGATCGCCAGCGTTCCCGGCCCAGATGACGGCGACAGGTAGCTCGCGAGTCCGTCGTCGAGCGGCGTCAACCGACGCGGCATCCGCTCGAGGAGCGGCCCGAGGTCGACGGTGGCGGGGGCGTTGATGAAGTCCACCGCGTCGGGCGTGAGCGGCGGGACCGGCAGCAGGCGGAGCGGCTGTGCCCCCAGCCTGATGAGCGGCGCCGGGCCCGGGACGACCGGCCTTCTGAGGCCGGCGACTCGGAGGGCGCGGCCGATGATCTCGCGCATCGACAGGGTCTCCGGGCCGCCGATCTCGAAGACCTGGCCGGCCGCGGCCGGCTCGAACAGGCTGTCGGCAGCGAGCCGGGCGACGTCGTCGACGAAGACCGGAGCCAGGCGCTGCCGCCCGAGATTCGTCATCGGGACGACCTGCAGGAGCCGGGCGAACCCGAGGAACCGGTTCAGCGAGACGTCCCGCGGCCCGTAGATCCAGGTCGGCCGGATGATCGTCGCCGGGATCCCGCTCTCGCGGATCGCCGTCTCGGCCCGCCACTTCGCGCGGAACCAGTGGCGCCGGGCGTCGGGTGCGGCACCGGCCCCGGAGAGGTACACGAGCCGCCCGACGCCGACGCTGCGGGCGGCGGCCACCAGCCGCTCGGTGCCGGCGGCGTCCACGGCCATGAACGTCCGTCCACGCCTGGGGGCCTCGATCGGCGAGTTCCGGAAGGCCAGCGCGACGACGAGGCCGTCCAAGCCCTCGAGCCCCTCCGGTAGCCCGTCGCCCGTCGCGACGTCGACGCGACGCAGCTCGACGTCGTCGGGCAGCGGACCTCGCGCCGCCGTTCCGCGGTGCGACAGGACGACAACGCGATGCCCGCGCCGATGCAGCTCGGCCGCGATCGCGCCGCCGACGAAGCCGGTCCCGCCGGCCACGCCGATGGTCATCGGCCGGTCGATCGTCGACGGCCGGGCGAAGATGGCCGCCACCGTCCGCGCTCGGTACCGGAAGGTCTCCAGCAGCTGGCTCCGCACCGCCAGCCGATGGGCCAGTCCGCCGAGCGGACCGAGGGGGAGCTTGTAGAGGACCTCGTCGTCGATCCGGGTCCCGCCGTCGACCGGTGTGAATCGATGCCGGTGGATCCACCTCCGGTAGGGCCCGCGGACCTGCCGGTCCGTGAAACCGCGGGGCGGGTCGTAGGCCTCGATCCTCGAGCGCCAGCGCATCGGGATCCCGAGCAGCGGCCGGATCCGGTGGTCAATCTCCAGGCCCGGGTGCATCGCGAGGTCCGTCGAAAGCTGCTCGAAGGCCATCGCCGGCGGTGTGATCCGGCCGAGGTTCTCGGGCCGCGAATAGAACGCGAAGACCTCGTCGATCGGTCGGTCGACGACCTGGCTGGCTTGGAGTCGGTAGCTGGGCATATCACGCGAACCTTGCGTCTGGCTGCATGGTGACCGAAGCGCTCAGCCGCCCGGCCGCAGGGTCCCGCTGAAGACCTGCCAGGCGAGCGCGGACTTGGCGACGAGGCTCATGACCATGTAGGTCTTCTCGCCGACGAGGTAGTCGCGCCAGCGACCGACCCGGCGGTACTGCAGCACCATCGTGACGGCGAAGACGTTGAACGTCACGAACAGCGTTGCGACGATGACGTACACGAAGGCTGGGATGCCCGCGCCCTCGGGCAGGTCGGGCTGCGCGCCGTAAGCGAGCAGGACCGAGACGATGCCGATCCAGGGCGCGATCCCGGCGATGCAGCCGAAGATGAAGTGCTTCCAGTCGGGCCGGTCGCGACGGCCCTCGTTGGCAGCCTCCATGCTCCAGCCGAACAGGATCATCGCGACGTTGCAGGCGGCGATGGCGATCAGCGCCGGCAGATCCTGGATGAACGACAGCCAAGCGATCGCCACGATCATGACCGTGCTGCTGAACGAGTACTCGACCCAGCGCAACGGGTTCATGCCCCGAGCGAGCCAGGCCTCGTAGCGGCGGCGAAGTGGCCAGCCGGCGGTGAAGTGGGCCACCGCGCTCATCGCGAGAAAGGATGCGATCACCCAGGCGAGGGGCATCGAGAACAGCTGGACCTGGGTCTTCTCGATCCCGGCGAAGACGCCGTCGACGAGCCTGACCTTGACGGTTGGCACGAACGGCGCGAAGGCGACGCTCGTGTTCGCGATGGCAAGCATCACGAGAAACTGGAGCCCGTGGAGGAGGGTGAGGCTGCGGTTCCAGCGGGCCAGCGATCGTGCTCGCTCAGGGGTGAGTGTCTCGGTGGAGCTGACCGTCGTCGTCGCCGACGCCGGGGCGCCCTGCTCGTGCTCGCGGGTTGCGACGTTCATGCCTGCTCCTTGTCCTGGGGAGGACGTGCGGTCGCCCAACCACCGAGGTTGGGCGACCGTGCTGGAAAGGGGAAGGGCCGGACTGACGGGCCGCGGGGCCGCGTCGACTACGGCAGGAGGACCGAGTTGATGACGTGGATGACCCCGTTCGAGGCGCCGATGTTCGCGGCCTGGATCCCGGCGCCCAGGAGCTGCGCCCGCGACAGACGCTCCCCATTCAGCATCGTGTAGCCAGGCGCCGCGAGGACGGACTTGCTGGTCCGGCGACCGTCGGTCACGTGGAACAGCAGGATGTTGGCCAGGGCGCCGTCGCCGAATGCCGTGTCGACACCACCGGCATTGATGAAGGCGATGACGTCGGCCTCGGTAAGGCTGTTGTCGGCGAGCAGCCCGCGGAAGGTGGTGACGAACGCCGCGTCGGTCGGCGCGAAGACGGTGTACTGGACGTCCGTGCTCGAGAGCGCGCCGGCCAGCCCGGCCTTGATCACCGCGGCCTGGAGGACGTCGAACTCGCCGTCGTTCGCGACGACGATGTCGACGATCGTGGAGCTCGACTTCGGGGCGAGCGGTGCGGCCATGGCCGGGGCGGCCACCGCGAGCGCGAGGACGCCGGCGACGAGGCCGCTGATGAGCTTGCGCATGATGAGGATCTCCTCTGTAGGTCCGTGTCCCCGGCCGGTCCGGGGTTCGTGGTCTGTCTAACCTTTGTCGAAGGTCGAGACGGACTCTAGCGTCTGCGTTCATGGCTTGTCAAGTGTGGAGTTGTCGCTATGATGGACAGGCCATGTACAACATCAAGCAGGCAGCAGCTCGCGCCGGCATCAGCGTCCCGGTCTTGCGCGCGTGGGAGCGTCGGTACGGGATCGTCAATCCGGAGCGCTCGGCGTCCGGCTATCGGCGCTTCGACGACGCGAGCGTCGCGCGCGTTCGCACCATGCGCGGGCTGGTCGAGGACGGCTGGTCCCCGAGTGCCGCCGCGGCCGCGATCCTCGCGGGCGATGTCCCGATCACCGCGGCCCCGCCGGGGACACGCGCGGTCGCAGGCGGCCCTGCCGGTTCCGGCGCCGCCCTTCACGCGGCTGATGAAGTTGGCGCCGAGTTGTCCGAACGGCTCGTCGCCGCGGCCGCCGGCCTCGACGCGGCCGCGGTCGAGACGGTCCTCGACGAGCTCTTCTCACGCGGCTCGTTCGAGCGGGTGGCGAGCGACCTCCTGTTCCCGGCCCTGGAGCGGCTCGGCGTGGCGTGGGCGGCGGGCGAGGTTAGCGTCGCGGGTGAACACCTGGCCAGCGCCGCGGTCCAGCGGCGGCTCGCAATCGCCCTGGAAGCGGCGGCGACTCCGGGGAAGGGTCCGCGTATCCTCGTCGGGCTCCCGCCTGGGTCGCGCCACGAGCTCGGCGCGCTGGCCTTCGCGGTCGCCGCCGGCCGTGCCGGCCTGGCGGTCGTGTACCTCGGTCCGGACCTGCCGGTCGACGACTGGGTGACCGCGGCCGCCGACTCGGACGCGGCCGTGATCGGCGTGGTCACGCGGCGCGACCGGAGGCCTGCGCTCCAGGTGGCCCAGGCGATCCTGGCCGCCCGGACGACCGGCCTCGTCGTGTTCGGGGGGGATGCCGCGCCAGACGAGCCTGGCGTGCTCGTCCTCCCGGCAGCGCTGCCCGATGCCGTCGCGAGTCTCAGGACCGCCCTCGCAAGCGGCGGCCGCTGACGAGCGCCGCGGGGTGGGCGCCGCCATCGGGGTCGTAACCGAACGTGATCGGCGTGGAGCACTCCAGGTCGTACGGCGGCTTCGAGGCGATCCGC
>DATEZX010000138.1:0-8643 GCA_035255225.1 Candidatus Limnocylindrales bacterium | reverse complement strand
CTCGACCGGCGCGCCGAGGAGGATCCGCTTGACCGGCACCTCGAGCTTCTTGCCCGAGAGGGTGCGAGGGATCGCCGGCACGGCGAGGATCTCGTCCGGGGCGTGCCGCGGCGAGAGCTCGGCTCGGAGCTCGGCCGAGATCCGGCGACGCAGGTCGTCCGACAGCTCGCACCCGTCGCGGGTGACCACGAACAACAGGAGCTCGCCCGGCCCGCCGCCGGCGTCCTCGAGGTGGACGACGAGGCTGTCCGCGATCTCGGGCAGGCCCTCCACGACGGCGTAGAACTCGGCCGTTCCGACACGCACCCCGCCGCGGTTGAGGGTCGCGTCGCTGCGGCCGCTGATGACGCACGACCCGCGGTCGGTGATCGTGAGCCAGTCGCCGTGCCGCCAGACGCCCGGCCAGGGCTCGAAGTAGGCCGCCTGCATCCGCGATCCATCGGTGTCGCCCCACAGCCCGACCGGCATCGACGGCATCGGGGTGGTGATGACGAGCTCGCCCTCACGGCCGATCACCGGCCGGCCCGTCTCGTCGTAGGCCTCGACCTTCGCCCCCAGCATCCGGCAGCTGATCTCGCCGGCCCAGACCGGGACGAGCGGACTCGGACCCAGGAAGCCCGTGCAGAGGTCCGTGCCGCCGCTGAGCGACCCGACCGGGATGGCAGGTGAGACGGCGTCGCGCACCCACCGAAAGCCGGCAGCCGGGAGCGGCGCCCCGGTCGACCCGACGCCCCGGAGCCGTGACAGGTCCAGCGTGCGCCCCGGTTCGAGGCCCGCGTTGCGGCAGGCCATGATGAACGGTGCGCTCGCCCCGAGGTAGGTCGCGGCGGTCTCCTCGGCCAGCCGCCACAGGGTCGCCAGGTCCGGATGCGCGGGATTGCCGTCGAAGGTCACGACCGAGCTCCCGACGGCCAGCCCGGAGACCAGGTAGTTCCACATCATCCAACCGGTCGTCGTGAACCAGCAGAAGCGATCGGCGGGCCCGAGGTCGGTGTGGAGCGCCAGGGCCTTGAGATGCTCGAGGAGGATGCCGCCGTGGCCGTGGACGATCGGCTTCGGCAGGCCGGTCGTGCCCGACGAGTAGAGGATGTACAGGGGGTGGTCGAACGGGACCCGCTCGAAGGCCAGCGGGCCGGGCTCGGCGATGAGGTCGCGCCACGCGATCGCGCCTGCGCCCGCGCCGCGTCGCGCGTCCGAGGCCGTCCGCGCCGGGTCGAGGTAGGGGAGCACGACGGTGGCCTCGACCGACGGCAGGGCGGCCCGGATCTCGGCGAGCTCCGTCGTCCGATCGACGGCGCGGTCGCCGTAGCGATACCCGTCGACCGCCAGGAGGACCCGAGGCGTCACCTGGCCGAAGCGGTCGATGACCGCCCGAGTGCCGAACTCCGGCGCGCACGAGGTCCAGGTCGCCCCGAGGCTCGTGGTCGCGAGGAGGGCGACGATCGCCTCGGGCACGTTCGGCAGGAACGCCGCGACGCGATCGCCGGGCCGGACGCCGAGGGCGACGAGGCCCGCCCGGCAGCGCCCCACCTGGTCGCGCAGCTCGCGCGCGGTCAGCTCGACAGGCCCGCGCGTCTGCGATCGCCCGACCACGACGACGTCGTCGGAGGCTCGGCCCGGCAGGCGGAGGAGGTGCTCGGGGTAGCTCAGGCGGGCGCGCGGGAACCACGTGGCGCCCGGCATCCGGGCGTCGGCGAGCGACGGCTCGGCCTCGCCGTCGAAGGCGACCCCAAAGTGGTCCCAGATCGAGCGCCAGAACGAGCCGGGCTCGGCCACCGACCAGCGCCAGACCTCGTCGTAGGACCCGAACCGGCGGCCCTGCCGAGCCTCGAGCCAGTCGAGGTAGCGGCCCATCCGGGAGCCGGCTCGAGCGTCAGGCGGCGGCGACCAGAGGACCTCCGGCGACGAACCATCGGGCGTCACGCCGGCACGGTAGCGCAGGTCAGGCCGGGTGACCGGGAGCCTCGGATCCACACCCGGCGCAGTGGTTCCCCGGGCCTGCCGTGGCGTACGATCACGCGACCCCGATGCCCCTCGTCCGACCGTTCCGTGCCCTGCGCTATGCGAGCGAGGTCGTGCCTGACCTCGGGCGCGTGGTCGCGCCGCCGTACGACGTCATCGGCCCCGAGCGCCACCGCGCGCTGCTGGCGCGGGACCCGCGGAACGTCGTGCGCCTGGATCTCCCGGCCGACGAGCCGGGCGACGAGCCGGACGAGCGCTACCGGCGAGCGGCGAGGCTGCTGGGAGCCTGGCGATCCGACGGCACGCTGCGTCGGGATCCGCGCCCGGCGCTGTATCCCTACGAGCAGACCTACCGGTTGCCTGGGAGCCCGGAGGAGCGCGTCCGGCGCGGCACCTTCGCGGCCCTCGAGCTGGAGCCGTTCGGCCCGGCGGCGGGCGTGCGGCCCCACGAGCGGACGCTGAGCGGCCCCAGGGAGGACCGCTACCGGTTGCTGCGCGCGACCGGCGTCAACACGAGCCCGGTCGTCGGCCTGTACGAGGACTCGACCGGCGACGTGCCACGCTGGCTCGATGCCGTCACCGGAGCGACGCCCCCGGTCGCCGACCTCGTGGACGACGATGGGACTCGCCATCGCCTGTGGCGAGCCGATCCGGGCGATATCGCGGAGCGCATCGGTCGCTCACCGATCACGATCGCCGACGGCCACCATCGCTATGAGACGGCCCTCCGGTTTCGCGACGAGCGCCGGCGCGCGGCGTCCGCGGCCGTCGAGGGCGAGACGCACGCCCCGTGGGACGACGTCCTGGCGCTCCTCCTGGAGCCGGTTGCCGGCCACGTCGACGTGCTGGCCACCCACCGTGTCGTCCGCGATGCCGGGGTAGAGGGCCTCGGGCGACTCGCCGCCGGCCTCGAGGAGCTCTTCGAGGTCCAGTCCGGGGTCGAGCCGGCGCAGCTGGTCGAGACGTTTGCGCCGGGTGCCGGGGCGCCGGGCGGTGAGGGCCGGTTCGGCCTCTGGACCCGGGCCGGCGGTGCGATCCTCCGGGCCCGGCGGGTCGCCCGCGCGGGCGGGCCGGGTCGTTGGCGCGCCGTCGACGGCCTCGACGTCGCGGTCCTCGGGGTGGTCCTGGAGCGCCTGCTCGGAATCGGGCAGGACGAGGTTGACGCAGGGGCGCGGATCGCGTACACGAAGGACGCCGCGGAGGCGATCGCATGGGTCGACGGCGGCCGCGACGGCGCGGACGCCGCGTTCCTCCTCGACCCCACGCCCGCCTCGACGATCCTGGCGGTCGCCGCCGAGGGCGACCTCATGCCCCAGAAGAGCACGTACATCTATCCGAAGGCCCTGACCGGCCTCGTCATCAACCCGCTCGAGTGACGCTGGAGTGACCGCATGCCCGACATGACTCCGGACACCATCCTCGCCCGGGCCCAGGCGCCCGCCGTCAACGGCCGGCCGGTGCGCAAGGACGAGATCGAGCTCCATGACCGGGGCCTGTACATCGAGTCGTGGCTTCCCGAACGGCGGTCGCGGCGAAAGCCGCTGCTGTTCGTCCACGGCGAGCTGGCCGGGTCGTGGGCCTGGGAGCGCTACCTCGGCTATTTCGCCGGCCGCGGCTGGGAGGGCCATGCCCTCAACCTGCGGAACCACTTCTGGAGCCAGACGGCCGAGCCCGAGGCGTTGTCGTTCGAGACGTACGTCGAGGACGTCGGCGCGGCGGTCGATCGGATCGGGCCGAACGTCGTCGTCATGGGCCACGGGATGGGCGGCCTGCTGGCCATGAAGGCGGCCGAGCGGCACCCGATCGCCGGGCTCGTCCTGATCGCCTCCGAGCTGCCGCGCGACCTCCGGCGGCCGAGCCAGCCCCACGAGATCCGCGACGTGCCGGACGTCTACGGCCGCTCGTTGCTGGGTTGGGAGACGCTGCCCGAGTGGCTGCGGCGGGACCATCGTGACCTGACCGTCGACGACATCCGCCGGGTCCAGCATCTCCTGGGCGAGAAGCCGCACGAGTCGGGGCGGGCGCGGCGGACGATGCTCCGAGGGGTCGTGGTCAACCCGGCGGCCTTCGCCGACGTGCCGCGGCTGGTCATCGCCGGCGGGCTCGATCGCGCGGTCGACCTCGAGGCGAGCGAGCGGCTGGCGGCCTGGCTCGGCGCCGAATACGAGCCCTTCGGCGCCCACTCCGCCTACGGGCTGATCCTGGGCGAGCAGAGCTTCGGACAGGTCGCCGACACCATCCGAAGCTTCCTCGAGCTGCACCGTCTCTGACGCTGCGTTCAGGCGACGCGAGGGTGTTTGGTATCATCGGGCGCCCGCCGACCGGTCGTCGCGACCGCGCGTCGGCGGCGTCCGTGCCGCATTCGTCTAGAGGCCCAGGACACCGCCCTCTCAAGGCGGAGATCATCGGTTCGAATCCGATATGCGGTACCAAACCCCGTCTCGTCTCGGCCCGGAGACGCGTCGCGTGATGGACTCGCTGCTCGCCGGCTGGCGGGTGAGCCTGCGCCGCACCCGAGCCGACTGGCCGGTCGTGGCGGCGGCGTGGCTGATCATCCTGCTGTCCGCCACCCTGTTCGCGGCCGGGCCGCTGTACTCGTCGGCCGCCTCGCTGGCCGGGCTGCAGCGAACGCTCGCCGACGCCTCGGTGCCCGATACGACGATCGCCGTCTCGCTGTACCGCGGTCCAGCGGGGGTGGCCGACGCCGATCAAACGGTCCGTGCCGAGCTCGACGCGGCGATCGCGCCGCTGTCCGGTCCGATCGACCGCGATCTGCAGGGCACCGCCAGCCTCGACCTGCCGGCCGGTCTGTCCACCGGCGCCGGCGATCAGGCGACCCTTGGGTCGCTCGACGGCCTGGCCGATCACGCGGCCCTGGTCCGGGGCGACTGGCCGGTCGCCCGGACCAGCGCGTCGGGCGCGATCGAGGTCGTCCTCGTCGACCCCGCGGCGAGCGCGCTGGGCCTGCAGGTCGGGCAGGCGTTGGCGCTGGTGGGTCACCGGTTCGGGGCGCCGTTCACCGTGCCGTTGCGACTGGTCGGCACCTTCGCGCCCAACTCGGCCACGGATCCGTACTGGTACGGCGACGCGCAGCTGACGACGGGCATCGAAGCCAGCGGCGGCGACCGGATCTTTGGGCCATTCCTGGCCCCGGCCGCCGACCTCCTCGGGATCCAGGGCATCGATTCCATTCGTGTCCAGTGGCGAGCGTTCCCCGGCTTCGATCGGCTTGCCGTCGACGACCTGGCAGCCCTGCGCGGCCGGCTGGACGCCCTCCCGGGCCGCCTCCAGGCCTTGCTGGGCGACGGCACGTACGTCGGGACCGGCTTGCCGGCGCTGCTGGCGGCCGCCGAGCGGTCGCTCCTGGTCAGCCGGACCGAGGTCCTGCTGCTCATGCTCCAGCTGGCGATCATGGCCGGCTACGCGATCCTCCTGACGGCGTCGCTGCTCGGCGAGCACCGCCGCGTCGACACGGCGCTGCTCCGTTCTCGTGGCGCCGGCGCGACGCAGGTCGCGTGGCTCGCCCTCGTCGAGGGGCTGGTCATCGCGACCCCGGCGGTGCTGCTCGCGCCGTGGCTCGCCCTGGCGGCGCTGTCGGTCCTCGAGGTCGTGGGACCGCTCGCCGACGCCGGCCTCGGCATCAATCCCCGGGTCGGCGTCGATGCCTACGCCTACGCCGCGGCCGCCGGGCTGGCCTGCGTCGCGCTGCTGGTGCTGCCGGCGGCCCTGGGAGCCCGGCGGTTTGCGGTCGAGCAACACGACGTCTCCCGGCAGGGGACCCGGACCCTCGGCGGGCGGATCGGCCTCGACGTCGCGCTGCTGGCCGTCACCGGGATCGCGCTCTGGCAGCTGCGCCTGTACGGCGCCCCGCTCACCCGGACCGTCCACGGCAGCCTGGGCCTCGACCCGCTGCTCGTGGCGGCGCCGGCCGTCGGCCTCTTGACCGGCGGCATCGTGGCGCTCCGCGTGTTGCCCGGCCTGGCCCGCGTCGGCGAGTCGCTGCTGTCGCGCGCCCGGGCGCTCGTCGGATCCCTGGGGTCTCGGGAGCTCGCCCGGCGGCCACTGCGCTACACCCGATCGGCGCTGCTCGTGATGCTCGCCCTGTCGATGGGCGTGTTCGGCGTGTCCTACGCGGCGACCTGGTCGACGTCGCAGCGCGACCAGGCGGCGTACCAGGCCGGCGCGCCGGTCCGAGTCGTCCCGGATCGGTCGGCGGCGGGACTGCCGGCATCGGCCCTCGCTGCCGCCTATGCGGCGCTCCCGGGCGTCCGGCAGCTGTCGCCGGTCGAGCGGCAGACGGCCGCGGTCCGATTCGGGAACAGCTCGGTCGATCTGCTCGCCCTCGATGCCGCCGTGGCGCCCGATCTCGTCCTGTTCCGGCCGGATGCGTCGGCCGCGTCGCTCGTGGACCTGATGCGCCCGTTGGGGGCGGCCCGGCCAAGGCCGACCCTCCCGACGCTGCCGGACGGCGCGACGGCTCTGCGGATCGTGCCGCGCATCGATCTCGCCTCGGTCGTCCGGATCGCGTTCGACCCGTTCAGTGGCGATACGACCACCGAGTCCCTCGACCCGGCCACGATCGACGTCCGCGTCGCGGTCAGCGCCGTCGTCCGGGACGCCCACGGGCTGCTGTACCGCGTCCAGTCGGCCCAGGTCCCGTTCGGGCCCGGGTCCGTCCTCGTCGTGTCGCTCGCGCCCGCGGGTGACCGGCTCGACGGGCCGGTCCAGCTGGCCGGCCTCGCCCTCGACATCGCCATCCCGGCCGAGGTGACCGCGACCGGTGGCGCCCTCGGTCTGGCGAGCGCGTCGAGCGGCCCCGGTCCCGACGGCCCGTGGACGGACCTGTCGCTGGCGTCGGCCGGGGGCTGGAGCGCGGGGATCGGCCCGACCGGCCGCGCGCTCGTCTCGGTGCCGGGCGCCGCGACCGAGCAGCCATCGATGGAGCTGACGGGCAATGGCCAGGCCGGCACGCTCCTCGGTGGCGGCACGCGACTGAACTTCACGCCCTCGGCCCTCAACGCCCTCGATGCTCCCGTGCCGGTGATCGCGAATCGGGCGTTCCTAGCTGCCGCCGCGGCGACCGCCGGCGAGACACTCAACGGCACGATCGAGGGCGCGGGCAGCCGCCCGCTGACGATCACCGGCGTCGTCGAGTCGTTCCCGACCACGGATCCGGCGCGGCCGCTGGTGGTGCTCGACGACCCGACGCTCGCCCTCCTCCGCCTCGAGTCCACGGGTGGCGTCCGGAGCCCCGACGAGTGGTGGCTCGGCGCGAACCAGGGCGCCTCGGCGCCGCTCGCCGCCGCGCTGCGGGCGGCGCCGTTCGGGAGCGCGACCGTGGTCACGGCCGACGGGCGCACCGCGAGCCTCCGGGCCGATCCGGTCGCGCTCGGCATCATCGGTGCCCTGCTGCTGGGCTTCATCGCGACGGGACTGTTCGCCGTGGTCGGACTCACGGTCAGCGCCGCCGTCTCGGCCCGGCAGCGCCGGACCGAGTTCGCCCTCCTGCGGGCGCTCGGCCTGTCGGCCCGTCAGCTGTCGTCCTGGCTGTGGCTGGAGAACGGCAGCCTCGTGGCCGTCAGCCTCGTCGCCGGGACCGCGCTCGGACTGTTCATCGGCTGGCTCGTCCTGCCGTTCGTCGCCGTGACCCAGCAGGCCGCGGCGCCCGTCCCTCCGGTCATCGTCCTCGTGCCCTGGGACCAGGTCGTCGTCCTCGACGTCGCGAGCGCCCTGGCGCTCGGCGTGGCGGTCGTGGTCATCGGTCGCGTCCTGCGCGGGCTGGGTGTCGGCAGCGTTCTCCGGATGGGGGAGGACTGAGGTGCGCTCGGTCTGGGCCGCCGCGTTGCTCCTCCGGCGCATCCGGGCCGATCGCGGGAGTCTCGCCCTGCTTCTCGTCGTCGTCGCGACGACGAGCTTCCTGCTCGCCGCCGCCCCTCGTCTCCTCAATCGAGTCACCGACGACGCGCTGCGGACGTCGCTGCGGTCCGTAACGTCCGCCGAGCGCGACGTCCGGGTGTCCCAGTCGGCGCGCATCCCACCCGGCCCCGGTGGGGGCGTCTCGGCGCCGGCGAGCCAAGGCGATCGCCTGGCGGATGGCTTCCCGTCGACCCTCGCCGCCCTCGTCTCGGGACGGACGATGGTCGTCACGACCGTCCGCCTCGACGTGCCCCAGCCGCCGATCGACCAGACGCGTCTCAGTCTCCGCTACCAGGATGGCCTGACCGAGATCACTCGCCTGGTCGCCGGTCGGTGGCCCGAGAGCCGGGGCGTCCCGCTGCAGCCGGGCGGCTTCTGGGGCGGGGGCGACGGGACTGGGGCCGCGAACCCGCCCCCGGTGACCGTCGAGGCGGCGCTGTCGACGGTCGAGGCCCGCAAGATCGGCGTCGGTGTCGGTGATCGCCTTGGGGTAGCCGTGGACGAAACCGATCCCCTGGTTGCGGGCACCCCCTTCTTCCTCGGCCCGACCGAGGTGCTCGTCGTCGGCCTGTTCGAGCCGCTCGACCCGAACGCCGCGGACTGGTCCGGGGACACGAGCCTCCTCGACGTCGCCCTCACCGGCTCGATCTTCCGGCCGATCATGAATGCCACGGCCTACGTTTCCGCGGCCATCTACCCGGACCTCTTCGCGAGCGGCCTGCCCTTCCGCTACGAGTGGCGGTTCCATACCGACCCCGACCGCCT
>DATEZX010000137.1:0-2092 GCA_035255225.1 Candidatus Limnocylindrales bacterium | reverse complement strand
GCTCGCGCGCTGCGCCTGCTCGAATCACGCGAGGACGTCCGGGAGCGATGGGGAACACGCTGTGCCCACCTCCTCGTGGACGAGGCTCAGGACCTCGACCGGAGCCAGCTCCGGATAGCCCTCCTCCTCGCGGCGCCAGCGAACCGGATCTTTCTGGTCGGCGACGACGACCAGTCGATCTACGGCTGGCGGCTGGCCGACGTCCGGCGGCTGCTCGGGCTGGCGGAGACGTCGCTGCCGGGCCTCCGGCGGGTCGACCTCGTCACCAACTACCGCTGCCCGGAGCCGGTCATCGATCGCGCGGTCCGGCTCGTCGAGCACAACCGCGAGCGGTTCGCGAAGACGATCGTCGCGCGCGAGCGCGCGAGCGGAAGCCTCCTCCTCGCGCCGTCGAACGCCGACGACGTGGATCGGATCGAGTCCGTCATGCGTGCCTGGCCGCCGGCCTCCGACGGCTCGACGCGCGCCGTCCTGGCTCGCACCAATGCCGAGCTCCTCCCGGCGGCGATCGCCGCGGTCCGGCTGGGGCTGCCGTTCGCCGCGCCCGAGCTCGTGCTGCCGGTCGAGTCGCCCTTCGTGGATGCGCTGATCGAACAGGCACGGAGGTCGCCCCCAAGACAGCTGCTCGTCCGCCTCGTGCTCGCCGCCACGGCCATCGGCCAGGACGCCGGTCAGGTCGTCGGCGACATCCTCGCCTGGGCCGCCGCGTTCCCTGACGTCGAAACGCTCTCACGGGCGATCGACGGCACCCGCGAGGCCATCGCCCGCCTCCGTCGGGACGACGCGCCGCTGACTCTCGCGACAGCTCACGGCACGAAGGGCCTCGAATTCGACCACGTCGCGGTCATCGGCCTCGAGGCCGGCCGGTTCCCCAGCGCGCGTTCGGTGAGCGAGGCGGTCGAGCCGGAGCGGGCGCTGGAGGAGGAGCGCCGTCTCGCCTACGTGGCCTGGACCCGGGCGCGTCGCACCCTGACCCTGCTCTACGACCCGGGCGCGCCCTCGGAGTTCCTGCTCGAGGCGTTCGACGCGGACGAGCTGGGTCTCCCACCGGTGGTTGCCTCGCCCCATTGACCGGCACGTCGGCCGGGCGGGCGGCAGCAACGGCGGCGACTGAACCCCCGACATCAGCCCCGACATCAGCCCCGACAGGTGGAGGCCCGGCCCGCCAGTGCCCGGCCGACGCGTATCGGTCTACGATCGCTCCCATGGCTCGCATCCCGACGCTCGGACCGCGCGGCGAGGGCTGGGTCGTCCTCCAGGCGGTCCTGCTCATCGCCGTGCCGCTGGCTGCGTGGCGAGCCGCGCTGAGCCCGGATCCGGCGCTGCCGGGGCTCGACGTCCTCCGGGACCTCGGCGGTGCGCTGCTGATCGCCAGCCTCGGCGTGATCGGCCTGAGCGTCGCGTGGCTGCGTCGCTCTCGGGCGCTGTCTGCGCTGCCGCGCCCGCTCGACACCGGAACGCTCGTCGAGTCCGGCCCGTACCGGTTCGTTCGGCACCCGGTCTATGCCGGGATCATCGCTGCCGCCGCCGCGGTGGCGCTCATCCGTGTCTCCCCGACCGTCGCGGTGCTCGCGTTCGCGTTGACGGTGGTCCTCGACCTCAAGCGCCGCCGGGAGGAGGCCTGGCTCCTCGAGCGCTATCCCGGCTATGCGGCCTATCGCTCCCGGACGAAGGCTCTCGTCCCGTTCCTGTACTGACGGGCCTGCGCCCCGACGCGCCTACTCGCGATTGGCCTCGTAGCGCGCGATGGCCTTGAGCAGCCGATCGGTCGCGTCGAGAAGCGGCTCGGTCAGCTCCGGCGCGAACGTGTCGCGGATCGAGTCCTTCGGGCCGTACGCCGCTCGGACTCGCCGTGCCGCGGCACGCAGACCGGCCAGCGGTTCGTCGCGGAGCTGGTCCGGCAGGCGCTGGAAGTAGCCCGCCCAGCGCTCGGCGGCGGGCACGCGGGGCCCGGTCGACGGAGCCGGCTCCAGGGCGTCCGCGGGCGCGCCCCAGGCGCGAGCTCGACCGGGAATCGACTCGGCTTGACGACGGGCCTCGACCAGCAGCCGATCCGCCGCTCGGGCGGCCTCGAACGCCGCGGCGTCGATCT
>DATEZX010000136.1:0-3779 GCA_035255225.1 Candidatus Limnocylindrales bacterium | reverse complement strand
AGCGCCCAGATGAGGACCGACAGGCTCGCGCTGATCGTCGTCAGGGCGAGCAGTCCGAGGGCGTAGGACAGACCCGGATTGAGGATCCCGAGGCGGGAGATCGCGCGCTCGTGGCGATCCGTGCGCAGCCGCTCGCCGCGGAATGTCCCGGCGATCGCCAGAAACGCGATGCTGACGACCAGCTGGATCGCCAGGAGCGTCAGCGGCGGGAACGAGGCGACCGCCTGCTTGCTGATCGCGGTTCCGCTGCCCCAGCACGCCGCGGCCAGCAGAAGGGCGAGCGCGGGACGCGCGGCGCTCGGGGCGTGCACCGCGTCAGGTCAGGCGGCGGCGCATCGCCAGCGCGGTCGTGGCACAGGCAACCCTGAACTCGACCGAGTCGCCGACCAGGTCCCTCGCGACCTCGCGATCGACGGGCTCGTACCCGAGCCGCGGAAACCAGTCACCGGCCGTCTCGGTGAGCAGGTAGAGGTCGCGAACGCCGGCGGCGCGGGCCACCGCCTCGGCGCCGGCGACCAGCTCGCGCCCGAGGCCCTCGCCTCGGTGGCCAGCGTCGACGACGACCGACCGCAGCAGCCCCGCCTCGCCGTAGAGCTCGACGGCCGCGGCTCCGATGATGGCGTCTCCGTCGCGGGCCACGACGCCGTGCTCGAACGCGGCCGCCAGCCCGTCGCCCGGGAGGCCGGCGCCGAGGAGGAGGGCCTCGATCGCCGGCTCGTCGGCTGGTCTCGCGCGCTCGATCCGCATCAACAGCAGTCGCCCTCGCCGCAGCCGCAGGGCCCGGACGCCATCGGCAGGGCCTTCAGCTCCGACAGGCTGACCCGTGGCTTCGCCGTGGCCGGCTTCGTCGCCTTGACGATCGCCGACACCATCCCGTCGGCCACGTCGTGGGTCGGGATGACCTCGATGTCGGTCAGGCCGGCGGCGTGCAGGCCGGACCGGAACTCGGACACCGACAGCGCGCCGGCGATGCAGCCGGCGAAGGAGCCACGCTCGGCCCGCTGCTCGGGCGTGAGCCGGTCCTCGGCGACGATGTCGGTGACGCCCATCCGGCCTCCGGGCCGCAGGACGCGGGCGATCTCGCGGAAGACCGAGGGCTTGTCGGCGGCGAGGTTGATGACGCAGTTGCTGATGACCACGTCGACCGAATCGGCCGGCAGGGGAATGGCCTCGATGTGGCCCTTCAGGAACTCGACGTTTGTGGCTCCGGCCTCCCGGGCGTTGGCCTGGGCGAGGGCCAGCATCTCGTCGGTCATGTCCAGGCCGATCGCGCGCCCGGTCGGACCGACCCGCTTGGCCGAGAGGAGGACGTCGATCCCGCCTCCGGACCCAAGGTCGAGGACGCGTTCGCCCTCGTGCAGCTCGGCGACGGCGATCGGGTTGCCACAGCCGAGTGAGGCCAGGACGGCGGCCTCGGGCAGGTCATCGCGCTCGAGGGCCGAATAGGCCTCCGGCCCGATCACCTCGTCGGTCGAGCAGCAGGCGCCCGACTGGGCGCGGACGGCGGCCGCGGCATAGTGGGCGCGGACCTCGTCGTGGATGGTCTCGGTGGTCATCTCGATCTCCAGAGGAGGGACGCGCTGGCTACTGGTATACCTCGTCGGGCAATCGCTCAGGCGGGGCAGGTGACGCAGTCGGTCTGGGCCGGGGAGAGCTGGAGGGCCAGCCGAACCCGGTCGGTCAGGCTCGTCATGCCGTGACGGGCCGCCGGGCCCGATGGCTGGCTCGCGATCCGAGCCTCGTGGATCGCGCGCCGATGGTCCATGGCGCGCTCGTCGATCCCGTCTCGGAAGGCCTCGGGCCAGATGCTCGCGTACAGGCCGTACATGTGATGCTCCTGTTCTGGGTCGCCTCTTGACCCTGGATATCGATCGCCGTCAATATCGCATGCATATTGATTCTTGTCAATATTGACATTTGTCGATAGTCTATGGCCCATGACCCGCACCGCCGCCCGGCTCGTCGACCCCGACGTCCGCCTCCTCGCCGCCCTGGCCGACCCCGTCCGACTCGAGATCATCCGCGAGCTCGCCGGGTCGTCCGAGGTCTGCGCCTGCGACCTGACCTCGTGCTGCGACGTCCGCCAGCCGACGGTCTCGCATCACCTGCGGGTCCTGCGCGAGGCCGGTGTGGTCGTGTCGGATCGCCGCGGCAGCAACATCTACTACCGGGTCGCGCCGAACCTCATCGAGCGTCTCGGCACGATCGCCAGGGGCCTGGTGCCAGGTGGCTTGATCCCAACCGACGTCCTCACGGCTCCTCGTCGCGGCCCTGAGCTCACGAGCCCGGCCGGACCGCTCGGCTAGGCGGCGCCCTCGCGAGCGCTGGTGCCGCCGGCCAGGCCCGCCGTCGTCTTGAACAGGGCCGGCGCCAGGCGCATCGCCGACCAGACGAGGAACAGCATCACGGGGACCTCGATGAGCGGCCCGACGACGGTCGCCAGGGCGACGGCCGGCGAGAACGCCGTGATGGCGATGGCGATGGCGATCTCGAAGTCGCGACCGGTCGAGTTGAAGGCCACCGCGACCGCGTCCTGGTAGGTGAACCCGAGGCGCCAGCCGACGAGCAGGACGACGAAGAACATCAGCCCGAAGAACAGGGCCATCGGGATCGCCATCTCGACCACGATCCCGGGCCGCTGGAGGATCAGGTCACCCTTCAGGGCGAACATGACGATGAGGGTGAACAGCAGGCCGAGGATCGAGACGCCGTTCAGGATCGGCTTGAGGGCATCCATGCCCTCCTCGCCACGCCGCCGCACGACCCACAGCCGGGTTGCCACCCCGAGCACCAGTGGCAGCCCGAGGTAGAGGACGACCGACTCGGCGACGACCCAGACGTCGAAGCTGACCTCGCCGATGAGCAGCCTCGCGTAGACGGGGATGAGGAGCATCTGGGCGATCGAGTTCAGGGCCACGAACACGAGCGCCATCGGCGTGTTCCCCTTGGCGAGGAACGTGAAGATGATGACCATCGCGATGCACGGGGCGAGGCCGTAGAGGACCAGCCCTGTATGGAGCTCAGGGTCGCTGACGAAGGTGTTCGCCAGGGCCAGCATGACGAACGGCGCGACGAGGTAGTTGAAGCCGAGCACGACCGCCAGCTGGCGCGGCGACCGGAGCGCGGCGCCGACCTCGGTCAGGCGGACGTTGGTCATCGCCGGGTACATCATCGCGAACAGGCCGATCGGCACCCCGAGGCTGATGACGTTCGGGACGGTGAGCTCGAATGTCCCGCCGGCGATGGCCTTGATCGCGTCGATCGGCGGGGTCAGCGCGAAGTCAGAGATCGACAGGACGTTCCCGATGGCGATCCCGACCGCCATGCTGACGACGACGAAGACCGGCAGGAGCCGGAAGTCTTCGAGGGCCTCGAGCGCGCGTCTCATCGTCACTCCGAGGTTCGCCGTCGGGCCCGTGGAAGGCGAGGGCCGACCCGACGCGCGGCGGCCGGGCCATTGAGCCCGTTCAGGATGCGGCCGGACCGGGCGTCGGGACGGGAGGCCGACTCGTGGCGGCTCGCGCGAAGGTCCGGACGCGACCCGCGATCTCGCCCATCACCCGGCGGAACACCGCGAGCCGCTCGGCCTCCGAGCCCTCGGCCTCGGCTGGATCGTCGAAGCCCCAATGGAGGGTCTCCGCGCCGCCAGGGAAGACCGGGCACGACTCCCGGGCCCGATCGCAGACCGTTATGACGTACTCGAACGGCTGGCCGAGGTACTCGGTCACCGACTTCGAGCGCGCGCCCGCGATGTCGATCCCGACCTCGGCCAGGGCCCG
>DATEZX010000135.1:0-16801 GCA_035255225.1 Candidatus Limnocylindrales bacterium | reverse complement strand
CGTGCTTCTGGATCATCGACTCCTTGTCGCCGGTCCAGGTCGCCTGCAGCAGCGCGCCTCGAACGATTCGGGGCATCGGGACCTCCTGTCCAATGGGATGCGCGATCGACCTCGCGGGGTGCCGCGACGACCTCCCCACCGTCTCGGCTGGCGGCGTCCACGGTGGTCCCATCGAGACCGCGTCCTTAGGGCCGGAAGCCCCGAAAACGTTGGGATAGCCGGCCTCAGCGGGCGACCTCGCGGGCCGGCTGGACCGCCTCGCGCAGGCCGCTGGTCATGCCCGGTGACGACGATCGCCGGCCGTCCGGTCCCATCCGCCCGAGCGGCGACAAATCGGGCCATTAGGCCCTCCACGGGGATTGATCGCGCATGCCTCAATGGGCAAACTCGTACCAGCGCCTGCGCGTCGCTGCGTCCCGGTCGGCGTGTGGTCGCAAGAGCGTGGAGGAGAGAGGGAGAGGGAGGCGCCCCGTAGGCCGAGCGTTTGGGTCGGAGGAATTCGGTCACCGCAGTGTGACAAGCACCTGCACCGGAGGAAGCCAATGACCGCAGCACTGATGGATGAGATCGTCCACCCTGACGGGCGGCACGAGCTCAAGCCGGAGGTCGACGCCGCGCTCGACGCGTCGGCCCTCCACAACGTGGACCTGGCCCCGGTCCCCGTCGCGAAGCGCACCTGGTCGACCTACAACTACGTCGCGCTCTGGATCGGGATGTCGCACAACATCCCGACGTGGGGCCTGGCGGCGGGCCTCGTGGCGATCGGGTTCGCCTGGTACCAGGCGATCCTGACCATCATGCTGGCCAACATCATCGTCCTCATCCCGATGCTGCTGAACAGTCACGCCGGGACCAAGTACGGGATCCCGTACCCGGTCTTCGCCCGGGCCTCGTTCGGCGTCTACGGGGCCAACCTGGCTGCTCTCCTTCGCGCCGGCATCGCCTGCGGCTGGTTCGGCATCCAGACGTGGATCGGCGGCGAGGCCGTCTACACGGTCATCGGCGCGATCTTCGGCAAGGACTCGTGGTGGCTGACGGCCAGCAAGTTCCAGATCGGCCTGGGCGACGCCCAGCCGTGGACCCTGTGGCTGTCGTTCATCGTCTTCTGGGCCCTCAACATCCTGATCATCGTCCGGGGCATGGATGCTGTCCGACGGTTCGAGAACTGGGCCGCCCCGTTCGTTCTCGTCGTGGCCTTCTTCCTGCTGATCTGGATGACGATCCAGGCAGGCGGCTTCGGTCCACTCGTGAGCGACAACGGCACCCTGGGCTGGGGCAGCAACTTCTGGCTGCTGTTCTTCCCGTCCCTGATGGGCATGATCGCCTTCTGGTCGACGCTGTCGCTCAACATGCCGGACTTCACCCGGTTCGGGCAGAGCCAGCGGACGCAGGCCATCGGCCAGACCCTCGGCCTGCCGACGACCATGACGCTCTTCCCGCTGATCGCGGTCCTCGTGACCTCGGCGACGAAGACCGTCTACGGCGACTACATCTGGGATCCGGTGGTCCTGACCGGGAAGTTCAACCAGGACGGGTCGATCTTCGGCGCCATCGTCGTGGTCCTCGCCCTGGTCACCCTCGGCGTGGCGACCCTGTCGGTCAACGTCGCGGCGAACATCGTGAGCCCGTCGTACGACTTCTCGAACGCCTGGCCGAAGCGAATCTCGTTCCGGACGGGCGGACTGATCACCGGCGTCCTCGGCATCCTGATCCAGCCGTGGCTGCTGTACCACGACCCGCACGTCTACATCTTCACGTGGCTCGGCTTCTACGGCGGCGCGACCGGCGCCATTGCCGGCGTCCTCATCGCGGACTACTGGCTGATCCGGCGCACCAACCTGAAGCTCGCCGACCTCTATCGCCCGACCGGCATCTACCGCTACGTCAGCGGCTGGAACTGGCGGGCGGTCGCGGCGCTCCTCATCGGCATGTTCGTGGCCCTTGGCGGGGCCTACTCGGCGACCAACGCCGACGGCTCCGCGAGTGGTCCGTTCCCGCCGGGTGGCATCGTCGGGTTCCTGCACTTCCAGCTGCCGTGGGGTGGCTACCTCTACGACTACAGCTGGGTGCTCGGGCTGTTCGTGGCCTTCATCCTGTACTGGGCCTTCACGCGCTTCGTCCCGGAGCGTGAGCAGATGGCCGAGGCGGCGGCGCAGCCGGCCTGATCCTGCACGCTCTCCGGCCCCGCCGGCGAGCAGGCGAGCCATCGCTCGAAACACGAGGCCCCTCCCACTCGGAGGGGCCTCGTCCGTTGCGGAGGTGCTCCTGGTGCCGCGCCGGGCGCTGCGACGCGCCGTGCGGCAGGTGCCGCGCCGGGCGCTGCGACGCGCCGTGCGCCGGCTCAGCTCGCGAGGACGTGCCGGTCGTATCGGCCGAGGACCCGCTCCACCGCCCGCGCCGCCGACTCGACGAGCCCGGTCGCGACGATCCAGGCGAGCCGGGGCGTCGGCCGGATGCCCTCCGAGCCGGGCCAGTTCATCTCGTCCTTGGCGAACATCCACGGCCCGTCGACCGCGGTCGAGGGCGGCTCCCCGGTCGCGGCCTGGTCCTCGGTGACTCGTCGCGCCGCCGCGATCCCGCGGCCGACGGCGGCGTGGGAGTCCGCGCTGGTGAGGCCGAACCGCAGGTTCAGGTCGTTGAGCCGCTCGGTCACCACATAGGTGGCCTCCACCAGCTCGGCCCGGGACATCGCGTCTGACTCGTAGGTCAGCGTCCGTCCCCAGTCGCGCTCGAGCAGGGCGGCTTCGTGGTCGGCCACCGAGTGCGCGAGCGAGTGATAGCCGAGGCTCGGGTCCTCGAAGGCGCGGCTGCCGGGATCGAGGAACGGCGCGATCGGTGCCACGAACGGCCGCAGCCGGCCGCGGCCCGCGAACCGCTCGAGGAGGTGCTCGGCGTAGTCGGCGATGCCGATCGCGGACTCGAACGTCTGGCCGGGCAGGCCGACCGTGAAGAACACGTCGAGAGTCCGGCAGCCGTGGGCGAAGGCCGCCTCGATCGTCGCCTCGATGGCCTCGTTGGGCGCGTCGAACTTGCCGTTCCTGGCCCGGATCGCCGGGTCCTGGGAGTCGAGCGTCAGCTGGAGGCTCCAGCGCGGCACGCCGCGCCCGATCGGCCCGAACAGCTCCGCGCCGGCCGGCCAGAACAGCTCGAACACGAGCTCGTTGGGCGGCCGCTCCCGGGCGAGGAGCTCGAACAGCCGCCGCGCCCGGTCCTCGCCGCCCATCCGCGGATCGTGGACGAGGAACACCGGCGAACGCGAGAAGGCCCGGATGTCGCGAAGGTCCTCGACGAGCCGCTCAGGGGAGCGATAGGCGGGCCGGACCCGATCACAGATCGTCCGGTAGGCCGACCGGGATCCGCCGCACACCGCGCAGTCGAGCGTGCAGCCCCGCGAGCTCAGGAGCACGGTCAACGGTCGGCGCCACCAGCCCTGGTAGGGCATCGCATCGCGGGCTCGGCTCGGCGTCAGGGACGAGCGGACCATGTGGCGGTAGGCCGGCAGCTCAAGCTCATCGAGGTCGTCCAGCGCGCCGCGCAGCGGGTTGGCGACGATCGTCCCGTCGGAGCGGCGCCAGGTCAGGCTCTCGACCCGATCGAGCGGCGCCCCCTCGCGCAGCGCCCGGAGGAGCTGGCGGACGGGCTCCTCGGTCGAGTCGCCACGGATGACGAAGTCGATCGCCGGATCCCGGAGCAGCTCGACGTGGTAGTACGACGCCGACAGGCCGCCGAGCAGGACCTTCGCGTCCGGGTGCAGCTGGCGGAGCAGCCGGGCCACGGCCAGGGCGCCGTGGGCGTGGGGCAGCCAGTGCAGGTCGATCCCGAAGACGTGCGCTCGCAGCCGGCGCAGCGCGGCGATCGGGTCGTAGCCGGGATCGGCGACCATCCGCCGCCCGAGGTTCACGATCCGGACCCGGTAGCCATTCCGGGCGACGTAGGCGGCGATGCTCGTCAGCCCGACCGGGAACATCTCGAACTGCTCGGTCGACGGGATGACCTTGGCGATCGGCCCGCGGCTCTGGCGCCGCTCTCGGAAGTCGAAGACCGACGGCGGGTGGATCAGGACGAGGTCGTCCACGGGCTGCGCGAGCTACGGCGAGATCTGGCTGGCTGTCGGCTCGCTGGTCGCCGGCGCGCCGCCGGGAGGAACGCTCGCCCGCGGAACCAGGGCCCCTGAGGTCGCCTGGACCGTCGGCAGGGGCGCCGTCCCCGGCGATGCCCCGACGATGTTGATCTCGTGGCACAGCAGGCACGTGTCATCGGTCCGCCGGGCATGGTCGATCGGCAGAGCGCCGACCTCGGCCGACTGGTGGCAGCTCCGACAGGCGAGGTAGACGCTCGCGGCATGTGGGTACGACGGCGGCGGGAGGGCCGCCGGCTTGTGGCACAGGACGCAGTCTGACTCCTTGCTGCTCGCCATCGTCGTCGGCAGGTGGGCGACCGAGCCGTGGCAATCGAGGCAGCGCTGATCGTGGAGAGCGGCGTGGGGCTGGGTGATCGCGGGCCCCGCCTGGCCGGTCTTGTGGCAGTTCAGGCACTCGGTCTCGGCGATGCCCTCATGGCCCGGGGCCGTGCGGCCGAGAGCCTCGTTCGTGTGGCAGGTCAGGCAGCGGCGCCAGCCCTCGATGGGGTGGAGGATCACCGGCGGCTGCTTCACGTCGCCGCCCGCGCTGTGGCACAGGACGCAGGCGTTCGTCGTCGGGATGTGGGCATTGCCCATCGGCATGAGCCCGAACGACGGGCTCGCCTGAGGCAGGAGCTGGCCGGGCTGGCTGCCGCCCGAGGTGATGAAGCCGTAGACCAGGACCGCGGAGGTCGCGGCGAGGGCCAGGATGACGAGCACGAGCGCCAGGTCGATCGCGCCGCCGACGAGCCCGCCGCGGCCGCCCGTCCGTGGTCGGCGCAGGCGCGGCAGGACGAGGCGCGGCCGTCGCGGTTGCGGCGCCGGGAGGACGTCGCCCGGGACGCCGGCGGTCATTCGAGGGTCTCCAGGAGCTCGGGCCCGCCGTCGCGTGACTCGAGGACCTCTTCCCGGGTCGGGTACTTGTAGCCGTTGACGATGCTCGTCAGGATCCCGTTCTTCTCGATGTTGTCGACGAGGAAGCAGCTGTAGATGTGGAAGACGGCGATCGCGAGCACGCCCCACATCGCCAGGTGATGGACGAGCCGGATCGTCTGGAGGCCCACGAACTCGCGGACCCAGCCGAACAGCGTGGCGGCCGGCTCGGCGCCGAGGACGGCGTACAGGACGAAGCCGGTGACCATCTCGACGACCAGCAGCCCAACGAGCGCGATGTAGGCCGCGGCCGCCAGCTGGTTGTGCCCCAGGACCTTCGGGATCTCCTTCTTGAGGAACGCGTAGAAGGCGGCCTGCCGGAAGAACTCCGTCGCCTGGTTGCGGTTCGTCGGGATGAACGCCGACCAGCGGGCGAAGCGGTTGCCGCGCAGCAGCCAGATCGTGCGCCACAGGCCGGCCAGCATGAGGACGATCGCCGAGACGATGTGGAGCTCCCGCATCGTCGTCATGACCGAGCCGCCGGGTGGGATGAGGAACGGGTCGGCGATGTAGCCGCCGGTCAGGCTGAGGCCGACGATGCTGAGCGCGATCGCCCAGTGGGTGATCCGGACGGGCACCTGCCAGACGTAGACCCGGACCCGATCCCCGGCCCCGGTGTGGCTGGCCGGGCCCGCGTGGACGATCTGCGGCGTGGCTTCAGCCGCCGGCTCGACCGGAGCCCCGGGGGCCAGGCCACCGACGTCCGGATGGATCGCTTCCGCGGTCATCAGTGCACCCCGCAGCTCAGGCACGGATCGAAGGAGTGGATGGTCCGGAGCAGCTCGAGCGGCCGGCCGGCGTCGGCGACCGACGTTCCGACCAGGGCCGCCTCGAGGGCGCCGCGCCGGCCGTCGCCGTCGCGCGGCGAGGCGTTCCAGGTCGTGCCATCGACGATCTGGTAGGCCGCGATCCGGCCATCGCGGATGGTCACCCAGTGGCCGGCCGCACCCTGGGCCGACTCGCCCAGCGCGAAGCCCTGCGCCTCTGACGGCCACGACGCCGGATCCCAGGTGGTCAGGTCGGCCATCGCGATCTCGCCCGACGCCATGTTGTCGCGGAGGTCGGACAACCAGCCATCGAGCCGGCCGGCGACGACCGTCGCCTCGACCGCCCGCGCGACGATCCTGCCGACCGTGCCGAACAGGCCGTCCTGGGCGAGGCCCAGCGTGGAGATGGCGTTGCCGACGGCAGCCTGGATGATGGCGTCGCCCGAGGCGTAGCCGACCAGCAGCCGGGCCAGCGGCCCAACCTCCATCGGGTCGTCCTCGTAGCGCGGCGCCTTGACCCACGAATACCGGTCGCGGCCGGCGAGCGCGTCGAAGGGCGGCTTTGGACCGCCGTATCGCGGCACGGTCACGCCGGTCGACGGGTCACGGAGGTCGTCGCCTCCGGCCTCGGGGGCATACCAGGCATGGGCCGTCGTCTCGGCGACGCCGCTCGGGCCGACTTCGATGAGCCGGGTCGTGTCGCGGTCCATGACCCGCCCTCGAGGCAGCGCCAGGACGGGCCGGTCGGAGCTGTCGGCCGGGAACTCCCCGAATGCGAGGTAGTGGCCGATCCCGCCGCCAACCTTGGCCAGATCCGTGTAGGCCAGCATCGTGTTCAGGACATCCGGCAGGAAGACCTGCTCGACGAAGGTCTTCGCGTCGTCGAGGTGCTGCGCCACGGCGGCGAGGCCCGCCGCGCCGAGTGGCGAGATCGAGTTCCTGACGACGTCCCACAGGTGCTCGCCCTGGACGGGCCGGCTGGGGCCGCCCCAGTCGGTGGCGATGGCCATCCCGCCGACCAGCAGGGTCTGGAGGTGTGGCGTCTTGCCGCCAAGGACGGTCTCGATGCCGAGGACCGTGCGGCGCCATTCGAGCGCGTCGAAGTAGTGGGCCGCGACGAGGAGGTTCGCCTCGGCCGACAGGCGATAGGCGGGATGGCCGGTCATCGCCGCGAAAGGCCCGGGCTGGTCGGAGTTGACGATCGCGGCCAGCCGGCCACGGATGCTGTCGAAGTAGCTGGTCGTCGCGTTCGGCCAGGCGCTCAGCGACTGGGCGAGCTTCGAGGCTGCGGATGGGCTCGCGGTCAGGGCGGACCGGATGTCGACCCAATCCCAGGCCTGGCGCTGGTAGAACGCCGCCACCTCCTCGGCGATGAGCTGGGTTCCGGCGAGGATGTTCCGCAGGAGGCGGGCGTTGGCGGGCGCGGTCACGCCGAGGGCGTGCTCCACCGCGCGAACCGAGGCGACCGCATGGGCCAGCCCGCCGGTGCCGCAGATCCGCTGCGCCATGAGCCACGCATCCCGGCCGTCGCGACCCTCGAGGATTCGCTCCAGGCCTCGGTAGCCGGTGCCGGACACCCACGCGTCCGACACCGTGCCACCGCTCAGCTCGAGCTCGACCCGCAGCTGGCCGCCGACGCGGGTCACGGGGTCGAGGGCGAGGTGGGTCATCTCAGTCGCCCTCGCCCGGCCGCTCCGGCGGGAGCATCTCTTCGGGCCGGTCCGCAGGCTCGGCTGTCGTCACGACCGGCGCGGGCGGTGTGGCTGGCGCGGGCGGTGGGGCTGCCTCCGGGGCGAGGCCTGCATCGGGCGCGGGTGGCAGGGCTGGCGCGGCGACGGCCGCCTCCGGCGTGGCCGCCCGCTCTGGCGCGACAGGAGCAGCGGTTGCCTCGGGCGCGCTGGGCGCCGACGCGAGGCCGGGCAAGGCGGTCGGGACGGCCGCCTCAGCCGCCGGAGCCGGTGCTGCGCCCGCCGCCAGCCTCGCGAGCCGGCGTCGCGCGGCGCCCTGGCGCTGCGCCCGTGCGAAGCTCCCGACGGCGTGGAGGCCGGCGACGGCGCCGATGCCCGCCACGGCGAGCTGGCCGACCTGGTCGACCGTGACGTTCGGGAAGAACGGCACCGGGGAGGGCAGTCGTCGTGTGAACGGGCTCATGGCGTCCCAGAAGGCCGGCATCGTGCAGCCGATGCAGCCCACGCCGGCCTTGACCGGCCAGCTCAGGCCGCCATCGAAGCCGACGCTCGCACAATTCGCGAATGTCTCCGGGCCCTTGCAGCCCATCTTGTAGAGGCACCAGCCCTTCTGGGCACCCTCGTCGCCCCAGTCCAGGACGAACTCCCCGAACTCGAAGTGCGCCCGGCGCTCGCACTCGTTGTGGACGAGCGGGCCGTAGGCGAACAGCGGCCGCCCGCCGGCGTCGGTCGCAGGCAGCTCCTTGAACGTCAGGTAGTGGGTGATCGTCGCGGCGAGGTTCCAGGGGTTGACCGGGCATCCGGGCAGACTGATGAGCGGACCGGACGCGACCTGGCTCACGCCGACCGCGCCGCTCGCACCACCGCTTGCGGCGCTCAGGCCACCGTCGAACGCGCACGACCCGACCGCGATGGTCCCGATCGCGCCGGCCGTGACGTCATGGATGACGTCGCGGATCGGCCGTCCGCCGACGGTCCACCACGCCCCGCCGTCGGCCGTCGGCACGGCACCCTCGATGATCGCCAGGTACCCGTTGCGCTGCTTGGTGAGGGCGGCCTGGAGGCTGGCGGTGGCGTCCGCGCCCGAGGGCAGCATCAGGGTCTCGACGTAGTCGATCGAGAGGAACTGCAGGAGAAGCTCGGCGATCGACGGGTTCGTCCCCCGGAGCAGCGCCTCCCCGTCGCCGCCACAGCCCTGGCCACGCAGCCAGACGACCGGCAGGCGGGGGCTCGCGGCCACGGCCGCCGCGACTCGCGGGACGTAGGTGGCCGGAAGCGCCAGCGTCGCGGTCATTGCGGCGCAGAACTTCATGAACATTCGGCGCGTCACGCCCCGCTGCAGGAGCTCGGCGATGAACGCACCGTCCGGCCGGCCCACGAAGCCGCACCTTCCCCGGGACGCAGCGAACGTTCGGGACGCCGCGGCTTCGGCCTCGGCAGGCCCCGTACGCGACTCGACTATCGGCTTCGGCGGAAGGCCCGCGATACGTCCATAGGGCCCCTGACCGGGAGCCAAACGATCGACCGACCGGGCCGGAGGGTATAGACCGGGTCCACACGACGGCCGGAGGTGGTGGCGCCGGCTGCCCGAGGGTGCGACGATGCAGTCATGAAGGGCGATCGAGTCGAGGCCGTCGTCGACACCGGCCAGGGCGTTCAGACGTTCGAGATCGTGGCGTCGAAGAACGGTCGCCGGATCGAGGTGACGACCGCCCGTGGCATCGTCGAGGTGACCGAGGTGACCCGCGGCGGGACGCCCGTCCGGACCGGCCGGTTCATGGCCAGCCGACTGATCGCCCTCGTCGAGCACCCCGCGCAGGAGGGCGACGACACCCGGGTCGACGTGACGACGAGGCGGCGCATCGGCTCGGCCCGCCGCGGCCGGCCAGTCGACATCCCGACCGGGGACTGACCCGGCGAACCCAAGGAGCCGGAGGGGCGGTCGGGCCCAGAGGAGCGCGGGCGGCGGCCCGAGGCAACCAGCGCCCGAGGTGCGGCGTCCAGCGGCCAGCGCGGCCGCTCGTCGCCGCCCGAAGCCTGGAGCCTCCGATGTCTCGCTCGATCTCCATCAACCTGCCCGTCCCCGGGGCCCGGGTCGCCTGGCTGACGGCGGGCCTCCTCGTCGGGCTCATCGGCGCCGTCGTCGCGGGACCCCTGCTGTCGACCCGCCCGACCCTCGCCACCGATCCCGCCACCACGGCCGCCGAGCACACGATCTCGGTGTCCGGGACCGGCCGGATCGTCCTCACCCCGGACACCGCCGACGTCCGGCTCGGCGTGACCTCGACCGCGAAGACCGTCAAGGTCGCTCGCGCCAACGCGGCCGTCGCGATGACCGCCGTCATTGCCAGCCTCCGCAAGATCGGCGTGGCCGAGGCGGACATCCAGACGACGACGCTCTCGCTGCAGCCGACCTACAACTACGCCAGCGGAACGAACCCGCCGCAGCTGACCGGCTACAACCTCACCAACGCGATCGCCGTCACGGTCCGCGACCTCGACAAGCTCGGCGACGCGATCGATGGCGCGCTGGCAGCCGGTGCGACGAGCCTCGATGGCGTGACGTTCCGGGTCGCCAACCAGGCCGCCGCCGAGGCGCAGGCCCGCCAGGCCGCCATGGCCGAGGCTGCCGCGAAGGCCAAGACCCTCGCCGAGGCGGCCCATGTCTCGATCACCGGTGTGGCCTCGATCAGCGAGACCGTCGCGCCCGTCCCCTACCCGATCATGTACAGCGCCGCGGCCGGCGTCTCGAAGGACGTCGCGACACCGGTGATGACCGGGACGACCGAGGTGACCGTGACCGTCGCGGTGGCCTACCTGATCGGCTGACCGGCCGCGCGCCGTAGAGGGCCGTCGTTCGGGCCGCGGGGCGACCGGGCGGGTCGGCGGCTGACAGGCAACCCGACACGCCGCGCCCCTAGGATGCGGCGGTGCAGATCGTTGACGGCGTCCCGGTCTACGCCGCCACCGACCTGGTCGGCTTCCTCGCCTGCTCGCACCGGCTGGCGCTCGAGCGAGCCGCGCTTGCCGGCCTCGTCCGGAAGCCGATCCGGGACGACCCGACGATCGACCTGATCGCAAAGCGTGGCGAGGCCCACGAGCGGCGCTACCTGGCGCTGCTGCGAGGTCAGGGCCGGACGATCGTCGAGGTCGACCGCGATGCTCCGGACGGTGGTCCGCGGGACCTCCGGGCACGGGCCGCCGAGACCGACGCGGCTCTCAGGGCCGGCGTCGACGTCGTCTACCAGGCGACGTTCTTCGACGGTCGGTGGGTCGGCCACGCCGACTTCGTCCAGCGCGTCGAGCGCCCGAGCCGTCTCGGTCCGTGGTCGTACGAGGTCGCCGACACCAAGCTGGCGCGCCGCGCCAAGGGCGGCGCGATCCTCCAGATCTGCTCCTACGTCGAGCAGCTGGAGCGGCTCCAGGGCCTGCAGCCCGCCGAGATGCACGTCGTCCTCGGCGGCAGCGAAAGCCGGGTCGAGACCTTCCGGGTCTCGGACTTCATGGCCTACTACCGCCAGGTCAAGGCGGCCTTCGAGGCCGCGGTCGAGGCCGGCGAGGCGGTCTACCCGGTGACCGCGAGCTATCCCGAGCCGGTCGAGCACTGCGAGGTCTGCAATTGGGCGGTCCACTGCCGGGAGCAGCGGCATCGGGACGACGACCTGTCGCGGGTCGCCGGGATCACGGCCCACCAGCGCAGGGCCCTCAAGGCCCAGGGCATCGCGACCCGCCGCGGGCTGGCGTCGATCGACGTTCCGCTGCGTCCGCGCCTGGACGGGGTCAGTGACACCGCGCTCGAGCGGATCCACGATCAGGCCCGGATCCAGGTCCTGGGCGAGGACGAGGGGCGTCCGCGGTGGGAGCTCCTTGAACCCGAGCTCGACGACACCGGGACCTTCGTCCGCGACCGCGGCTTTCTGAGCCTCCCGCCGCCGTCGCCGGGCGACCTGTTCTTCGACATCGAGGGCGACCCATTCGCCCTCGACGATGGAGTGGAGTACCTGTTCGGCGTCCTCGACCCCGCCAGTCGAGACGCGGAGCGGCCGGACGAGCCGACGTACCAGGAGCTCTGGAGCCGGGACCCCGACGGCGAGGTCACGCGGACGGGCGAGAAGCGCGCCTTCGAGGAGCTCGTCGACCTGCTGATCGCGCGCCTGGACGCCGAGCCCGCGATGCACGTCTACCACTACGCCACCTACGAGCGGGCCGCCCTCGGCCGCCTGGCCCAGCGCCACGCGACCCGCGAGCTGGAGGTCGATCGCCTGCTGCGCGGCGGCGTTCTCGTGGACCTCTACCGGGTGGTCCGCCAGGGCCTCCGCGCGAGCGTCGAGAGCTACTCGATCAAGCGACTCGAGCCGCTCTACGGGCTCGAGCGCGAGGTCGAGCTCCGGACCGCGGGCTCGAGCATCGTCGCCTTCGAAGCCTGGCTCGAGGGCCAGGAGTTCCGGGTCGGCGAGGGCGACGAGGACGGTCCGATCGAGGCTGGCGAGGCGATCCTTCGCACGATCGCCGGCTACAACCGCGACGACGTCGTGAGCAACTGGCGCCTGCGCGACTGGCTGGAGGTGCAGCGCGCGGCCCTCGAGCGCGGCCTCGGGGTCGCGCTGCCACGCCCCGGCGCCTCTCCCGACGCCGAACCACGCGAGCCGAGCGATCGAGAGCGTCGGACCGCGGAGCTCGGTTCCGCCCTCAGCGCGGACGTGCCGGCCGATCCCCGGGCACGGGACGACGACCAGGCTGCACGGTGGCTGCTGGCCCAGCTGCTGGGCTTCCATCGCCGGGAGGACAAGGCCTTCTGGTGGCGCTACTTCTACCTCTGCGGCCTGAGCGACGACGAGCTGGTCGACGAGCGCGAGCCCCTCGGCGCCATTCACCTCGAGGCCGACCTCGGGCCGTCGGGCAAGGGCGGACGGCGGCAGGCGTTCTCGTTTCCCCCGCAGGACCATCGCCTCGGCGAGGGCGACGGCGTCGCCGACCCGCGAACCAGGGCCAGGACGGGCACGATCGTGTCGATCGATGACGTCGCCCGCCGAGTCGAGCTCCGCCGGACGGCCACCGAGGTGGCCCGCGGCCTGCCGAGCTCGCTCGTCCCGAGCGAGCACTACCGGATCGAGGCGCTGGAGGACTCGATCGCACGGACCGCCGAGTCGGTGCTCGCCGGCGGGATCGACGGGACCGGTGGGGTCCGGGCCGGCCGCGACCTCCTGCTTCGCCGGCCCCCGCGCCTCGAGCCGGCACGAGGCGGCGACGGCCAAGGCCTCCACCGGCCCGCCGGCGCCACGGAGGGGGGCGCGGATCCTCCGGGCCTCGGCCGCGACGGCGAGACCGGCCTCGACGCGGCCCGCCGCCTGGCCCCGCGCCTGGACCGTGGGACGCTGGCCATCCAGGGTCCGCCGGGGAGCGGCAAGACCTACACCGGCGCCCGGATGATCCTCGACCTCGTCCGCCGGGGGCGGCGGGTCGGGGTCACGGCCAACAGCCACAAGGTCATCGGCAACCTCCTCGACAAGCTCGCCCAGGCCGCCCTCGAGGAGCCGGTGCCCGGCGAGCGCCCGATCCGCATCGGCCAGGTGCCCGCGCCGGATGCCGAGCCGACCTGCAGCGCCGCCGCCAGGCTGGACTGGAAGGCGGCCCGAGATCAGCTCGCTCGCCACCAGGTCGACGTCGTGGGCGGCACCGCCTGGGTCTGGTCCCGCGAGGAGCTGGTCGGGGCCGTCGAGGTCCTCGTCATCGACGAGGCCGGCCAGATGTCGCTCGCGACGACGCTGGCCGTCGCGCCGGCCGCCGAGTCGCTCGTCCTGCTCGGCGACCCGCAGCAGCTCGACCAGCCGCTCCAGGGCAGCCATCCACCGGGCGCGGAGAAGAGCGCCCTGGCCCACCTCCTCGGCGAGCGGGCGACGATGCCGCGGGACCGCGGGCTGTTCCTCGAACGCACGTGGCGACTCCACCCGGCCGTCTGCGCGTTCACCTCCGAGGTGTTCTACGCGAGCCAGCTCACGCCCGAGACGGGCATGGAGCGCCAGACCGTCGAGGGTTCGAGGGAGATCCCCCGTCCGGGCGTCCACTGGCTGCCGGTCGAGCACGCCGGCAACGCCGTCGAATCCCCTGAGGAAGCGGGCCTCGTGACCCGGATCGTCGGTGACCTGCTCGCCGGCGGGGTGACCTGGCGCGACCCGAAGGGCCGTGAGGCGTTCCTGGGTCCCGAGCACGTCCTCGTGGTCGCGCCGTACAACGCCCACGTCGAGCGGATCGCCGACCGCCTTCGGCGGGCGGGCCTCGGCGCGGTCCGGGTCGGGACGGTCGACAAGTTCCAGGGCCAGGAGGCGCCGGTCTCGATCTACGCGATGGCCAGCTCGTCGGCCGAGGAGGCGCCCCGCGGGATGGAGTTCCTCTACTCGCTGAACCGGCTGAACGTGGCGACCTCACGAGCCCGCTGGGCGGCGCTCGTCGTGGCCTCTCCCCGGCTCATCGAGGTCCAGTGCCAGACCCCGCGCCAGATGCGGCTCGCGAACGCCCTGTGCCGCTTCGTCGAGGTCGCCGGCCAGCAGGATCGAGGATCGGGCTGACGGACGAACGCGGCGTCGGCGACGGCCGCTTCAGGCCGGGCGGGCGAGGGCGAGCGTCCGTGCGGCGCGTCGCTCGCCTACGCATCGGCGCCGCGCGGCAGCGGGTGATGGTGGCGCCGGCCGGCGCGTCGCGCGGCGGGTCGCTCGCCACGCTCTGACGCGGCCGGCGCCATGGGGACTCGAGCGCGGCTTGATCGCTCGCGACGCTTCGCTCGAGTGGCCCGGCGCGGCCCGTCAGACGACGGTCTCGCGCCGGAAGAGGTTGACGATCCACAGGGCGATCGCCTCGAGGACGGTCCAACCGATGAGCGCGGCGAGCGCAGCGACGTCGAGGACCGAGCCATTGGCCCGCAGCGCATCGACGTTGAGGATGCCGATGAACGGCGCGACGAACAGCTGGCTGGCGTCGAGGATGAACCGGACGATGTCGTTGCCCTGTCGCGCGTCGAGCAGGAGCAGCACGATCCGGAGCGCGATCAGCAGCTGGATGATCCCGAAGACCAGGACCACCAGCCGCCGGCCGAGCTCGCCCCCGCTGGGACTGACGACGGTCGTGCTGTTGACCACCTCTCCGCTCTGGTCCGCGTAGGCAACGGGGTCGTCCGTGCGGCGGACGACGCGGCGCTGGTATGTCATCTCGAACACCTCCGCTCCGAAGAGCCGCTCGATCGGCAGGAACCGCCGCCGAGCCGGCCCGAGCGTGCGCGACCGTCCGTTACCGGCCCACCCTCCCCGAGGTCCCGGCGCTTGCGGAGGAGTTGCGGCTTGGGCCGCTCGCCTGGCGCCGGATCGCCCGTCGGGCAGCCCGACATGCCACTGCAAGCGCGCGCCTGCGCCGCGTAGTCACCGGGTTCCGTGGCCGACCGAGCATGGGAGGACGACCCATTCGCCACCGAAGGAGGCCGCGCATGATCGGCTTCACCCCCGACGCCGTCATCTCGATCCTCGGCACGTCACTCATCGCGATCGCCGGCCTGCTGTACGTCCTGCCGGTCGGGACGTGCTCGGAATGCGGCCACTGCAGGCTCGCGAGGCTGACGCGCCAGCGCGAGCGCGAGCTCGACGCGAGCTGCTCGGCCGGCAGGGCGCCGTGCCCGATCTGCCGGCGGAGCCATCGACCCGACGAGGACCACGTGCCATGAGGCTGGCGCCAGGGCAATCCCCATCGGGGCGGTGATCCAGCCCCGGCCCGGCTGCCACGCCTGGCGGCGGGCTGCGAGACCCGCGTAATGACGACGCGGGCGCCACTCACCCGCGTGTCATCCGCCCTTGCCAGACTGAGCGCGGCTCCGCTGCGGACGAACGAGTCCTTCTCGCCGACGGGCAGCGCGGGACCGTGGCACAGCAGATCGGGCGGTCCGGGTACGTTCCCGGACCGCCCTTCCATGTGAGATTTGCGGTTCGCGGTGCGGGTACCCGGGCTCCGGGCGAGGGGTTGAACCGTCGGGGCGTGCAAGAGGAAACGGCGTCGCTGTCCGGGGCTACGGCGACGACAAGGGGGATCCGATCGGCGTCATCGACTCGAGGGGCAGCTCGCTCGAGCCCGGCGTCGAGAGGTTGAGGGTCGGTGACGGCGTCCCCGCCGGATTGCACGCCGCCACCATCGCGGCGGCGAGCACGGCAAGGGCCAGGAGTCGCTTCAGCAAGGCATCACCTCTGGGAAAGGCTGGATCGCCACGAGGTTCGGCATCGGACCTGGGGTCACCAGTTGGTCGCGCACTGACCGGGACACCCTACTCGCGGCCGTGTCACGTGCCCGGCGGCAGCGACCCGGCCCACCGTTGCAGCCCCCTGCCAGCGGGACGCCGCCTGACGGCGGTCGTGGCCGCGCTCATCGCCGCGCTGCTGCTCGGCCCGGCGCGCTGACGACGGGTACGCGCCCAGTGGCGATGGTGGTGATGCCCGCCGAGAGGCGCCTGTCAGGGTGACCACCATCGGCTCGATGGCGATCTCACCGCCGGCCGGGCATCATGATCCGGTGCCGCAGCCTGTCGGAGTCCAGGGCGCCGAGCCGTCCCTGGCGACCCCACCAGCCAAGCCAGCTCCGCCTGCCGAGCCGACCCTGATCCCGCCGCCCGCGCCGACGATCACCGTCGCGACCGACCTGGGAGGCGTCGGCGTCCTCAAGCACGGCAACCTCTACCTCCTGAGCGACGCCTTCGGGGACATCCACCCGGACACGCGCGGCCTGGGCCTGTATGACCTCGATACCCGGGTCCTGTCGTGCGCGGTGCTGCGCGTCAACGGCGTGCGTCCGACGCTGCTGCGTGGGCACGTCGGCGCGAATCACACCGGGTCGATCCAGCTGACGACCCCAGAGCGGTGGCGGGACCCGGTCACGAAGCAGGAGCCGGCCGCAGCGCTCAGCCCGCGAGCGATCTCGATCGCCCGGCATCGCTGGATCTCGGAGGGCCTCGCCGAGCGGGTCGAGATCACCAACTTCAGTGGCCGGAGCCAGGAGGTCGTGGTCGACCTGGAGCTCGACGCCGACGCGGCGGACATCTTCGAGGTCCGCGGCTACCCGCGGGAGGCCCGCGGGTGGTTCGAGCCGACCGAGGTCACCGACCGCAGGATCACGTTCGCGTACGTGGGCCGGGATGGGCTCGTCCGCCGGACGCACATCACGCTGACACCGGCCGAGATCGGACCGAGCCCAGAACGCGACGAGTCCGGCGGCGAGGGCTCGGTCCGGGTGCGCTGGCGGCGGGACATCGAGCCCGGTGCCTC
>DATEZX010000134.1:0-2427 GCA_035255225.1 Candidatus Limnocylindrales bacterium | reverse complement strand
CGAGCTCGTCGACGACTTCGTGTTCGCCGAGTCGGCTCGCCAGCTCCATGTCCTGAATGCGCCATCACCCGCGGCGACGAGCGCCCTTGCGATCGGGTCCCGGCTCGCGGCTCGGATCGTCGGCGGCGCTTCCGTGCCCCTCAGGTGATGCTGCGGTCGTCCCGTCGTGCAGGGCGCGCATCCGGGCGAGATCCTGCCGGGCCCTCAGAGGAGCTGGACGGCCATCGAGAGCACGACGACCGCGAGGTAGATCGCGATGCCGCCGGCGACGAGGAACCAGCGGACGGCGCTCGAGATCGACGACCCGCCGAGGCCGAAGTACGCGACCGGCCCCACGACCGGGAGGGCGAGCACGATCGCCATCCAGCCGATCCGCCGCCGGTCGGACAGCTCGCGCCGAATGAGGTCCCACAGCGCGATCGAGATCCACGCCGCGTACAGGGCGAGCGGCAGGACGTAGGCGTACAGCCCGAGGAGCGTGGAGCCCAGCGGCCCGAGCGGGATGCCCATGATCGTGAACTCCCTTCGTACGGTTCCCGACGACGACGTGGCGGCGAGCGCGGCCTCGAGCGAGCGGATGGCGTGCGGTCCCGGGACCGCGGTCTCCGGGACGGCGAGCACGACCGGCGCCGTGGCGGCGTCCGGCATGAGCGGCTGGCCCGCAGGCGCGGGCGCGTGCTGCCAGTCGCCCGGGTCGTAGTGGCCGCCGAGCGCGGCGACGAACTTCGCCAGGAGTGAGAGCGTGGGGACCATGTCGCCGCTGCCGCCGGCCCTGACCGAGCAGCCGGCGAACGCCTCGATCGCGGGCGGCAGGCTCGTCTCGTAGTCGTTGCCGGCGAAGCAGTCCGTGGCCCGCGACAGTCCGCCGAGCACGAGGTCCGCCCGGCCGGACGCGCCGACGGCGTTGTTCCGGACGACGTTGTCCCGGGTCAGCCACAGGTTGTCGTCGACGTTGGGCAGGACGGCGATCCCGTAGATCGAGTTGTCGAAGACCGCGTTGCCCTCGACCACGTTGCCGCGGCCGCCGCCGACGAGAATCCCCACGCCGAACGCCGGATACTGGAGGCGCTTGGACGGGACCACCACCGTGCCGTTGTCGTGCACCGAGTTGCCGGCGAAGACCGCGTCGCGCTGCGGCGCCAGGCCCTCCGAATCGAGCGTGTTCGGGGCGATGCCGCTGCCGTTGAACGAGAACTCGCTGTTGATGACGTACAGGTCGCCGCCGGCGTTCGTGCCGGAGTAACCGAGCGCGCTCCCCGTGGCGATGACGTCGTCGATGACCGCGTGGCACGGGTGGCACTCGCCGATGTAGAAGCCCGAGTCCGGGCTGCCGGAGGCGTACGAGTGCTCGAACCGGCCCCAGGTCGAGCGAAACGCGTAGATCCCGTAGTCGCCGTTCGCGTAGGCGGTGAGATACGAGCCGCGGTAGCCGTTCACGCCGGTCCAGTAGAAGCCGTTGAGCAGGTAGTGCCGGGCCGTCAGGTTCTCGATCGCCACGCCGTCCGCCTCGGCGACGTGGATCCCGTTCGTCTTCTTGAGCTCGCCGTCGAGGATCGTCGTGTTGCGGTCCTCGCCGCGGATCGTCAGGTACGGCGTGACCACGAGCACGCTCTCGGCGTACACGCCCGGCGCGACGAGCACGAGATCGCCCGGCTTCGCCGCGTTGACGGCCTGCTGGATCGTCGGCTGGTCCGCCGGAACGCGGATGGTCGTGCCCGTGGGCGCGGCGGGCACCGGCTCCCTGCCGGGTCCCGCTCCCGTGCCGGAACCACCCGCGGTCAGCGGCACGTCGCCGACGACGACCGTGCCCGCCATCCCCGCCCCGTCCTTCGTGCCGTGCAGGGTGCACCAGAACAGGTACACGCCGGGCTTGTCGTACGTGTGGCTGTACTCCTCGCCGCGCTCGAGGACCTCGCTCGTGAACGAGCCGTCTGCGGCTGCGACCGTGTGCGGGTTCCGCCCGACGTTCTTCCACTCGACCGTCGCGCCGACCGGCACCTCGATCCGCAGCGGGACCCGGAGGAGCTCCGGCTGGAAGAAGTCGTCTCGGGCGAGGACCGTGACGTAGTCGCCCTCCTCGCCGCCACCACCGCCCGAGCCGCCGAGCGCGATGAAGGCGACCACGCCGAGGGCCGCGATCGCGAGTCCACCGAGCAGCCAACGACGCCTGCGCACGTTGCGCGGCACGCTAGCAGGGCTAGATGCCGACGATGACCTCGTCGCGCGGGAAGTTGGTGATGCGGTCGACGCGGCCCGCGTCGACGTCCAGGATCACCAGGTCCTCGATCCGGACGCCGGTCTGGCCCTCCATGTAGATGCCGGGCTCGACGGAGAACACCGTGCGCCGCGGCAGCGGGTCGTCGGGGCTGCGCCTGCCGAGACCGGGCAGCTCGTGGGTCGCGAGCCCGATCCCGTGGCCCAGCCCGT
>DATEZX010000133.1:0-3159 GCA_035255225.1 Candidatus Limnocylindrales bacterium | reverse complement strand
GTCCTGGTCGTCCGGTCGATGGCCCGCGACCTTGCGATCCCGACCCGGGTCATCGCCTGCCCGACCGTCCGCGAGCCGGATGGGCTCGCGCTCTCGTCGCGGAACGTCCACCTGGGCCCCGAGGAGCGCGCGGCCGCGCCGATCCTTCACCGCTCGCTGCTCGCCGCCCGCGACGCGTGGGAGCACGGCGAACGGTCCGCCGACGCGCTCCGCGCTCGGATGCGCGAGGTCCTCGGCAGCGAGCCGCTCGCCGACGTCGACTACGCCTCGGTCGCCGACGCCGCGACCCTTCGCGAGCTCGACCGCGTCGATGGCCCGGCCCTGCTGTCGCTCGCCGTCCGCTTCGGAACGACCCGTCTGATCGACAACGAGCCGCTGCCGTAGCCCGGCCCATCCGGTCGCCCCGGGTCGAGCTGCCGTCTTCCTAGGCGGCGGCAGGCTCAGTGGCCACGTCGAGGATCCGGTCGACGTCGAGGTTGGCCCCGACGAGCTGCTTGATGAGCTCGATCTTCTCGCGGTCGGCCGGGTGGGTCTTGACGAGCAGATCGTGGATCTTCGAGGCCACGGCATATGTCTCGGCCGCGACGATGACGGCGAACAGGTTCGCCCGGTGGATCGCCTCGATCGTGGTCGATCGCGGCGGGTAGCCCCCGGTCAGGACCAGCCCGGCGAGCCGCGTGCCGGCGAGCGTCGTGATGACGTCCTCGCGATCGCCCGGGACGATGACGAGGGTCCCCGGCCCCACGTGCTCGAGGGCGTGGCGCGGCTCCATCGCCGCGATCGCGACATCGTCGATGACCCGGTCGAGGTCCGGGCCGGAGTGGATGAGCTCGCCGTCGAGGCCCGCCTCGATCATCTCGAGCGTCGGGTTCGAGAGGAGCGGGCGGACGGGCAGCACGCCGAGGAGCGCGATCCCATGCGGCGCCAGGCCGCGCTCGAGGACGCTCCGGATGCCGGGCTGGGCCACGACGTCGACCTTGTTGACGATCGCCCCGGCGACCGGCACGCCCTGGCGCTCGAACAGCGCGGCGTTGAGGACGATCTCGTCGATCGGCCGGCCGACGCCACCCTCGCTGACGATGACTGCCGGCGCCCGCAACGCCGCGGCCACGACGGCGTTCGAGAGGCCGATGACAGCCCCGACACCCGCGTGGCCGGTGCCCTCGACGAGCAGGACGTCGTGGTCGTGGAAGACCTCGTGCGCGCGTCGGATGCGAGCGCCGAGGTCCTCGACGACCTCCCCGGCGATGTAGGCCTTCGTGAAGCCGCGCGGGATGTGGACGGGGCTCATGACCGGGTACGGCTCGGGAAGGTCGAAGACGGCGCGCATGAGGACGGCGTCCTCGTCGGCTGGGGTCCCCTCCTCCATGACGGTCCGCTGGCCGACCGGCTTCATGAACCCGGTGCGGTAGCCGCGCCGGATGAACCCGTCGACAAGCCCGAGGGCGGCCGTGGTCTTGCCCCGGTTCTGGCCGGTTGCGGCGAGGTAGAGCTGGCGCATCGGCGGCCGATCCTAGCAGCGGCCTGACCAAGCGACGGCCCGATCGGGCGATTCGGCCGATGTCACTGTCCCGCCCGGCCCGTTAGCCTTCGCGGCGTGACTGGCAGCGCGACACCACGTTCAGGCCCGCGCCGTCGCGGGATCCGGTACTGGCTCGGGCGAGCGTGGGCCGAGCTCGTGAGCGCCACCGAGTGGAGCTCGAACGGCGACCGCCGGCGAGCGCACTTCGCCGAGCGCTCGACGATCTACGACCCGACCGCCGGCTGGGATCACGCGGACCCGGTCGAGGACGAGCTCGAGGCCGAGCGCGGCGACCGCCACGAGGACTGAGGTCGCTCGGCCGGCGAACGTGGCTCGGGCGGCGCCTGGGTCCGGCGAGCAGCCGGACGCGCCGGGCCCGGGGGCCCCGCGGTGCTACTGGCCGCGGGCGGTCTTGCGCTCGATCAGCGACAGCGCTTCGCGGAGGCGGCCGACCGTCTCGGCATCGACCGCGTCGGGCTCCAGGTACGGCCCGAGGCGATCCATGACGTCGGCCACGAGGCCGAGGAAGACCGCGGCGTCGGCGACGAAGAACTGCGGCTCGTTGTTGTAGCGGACGAGCGTCAGTCGGCCCTGGAGCACGCGGCGCTCCTCGACGTGCGCGACCTGGGTCGCGAAG
Source organism: Candidatus Limnocylindrales bacterium (assembly GCA_035255225.1). Lineage (GTDB taxonomy): Bacteria > Chloroflexota > Limnocylindria > Limnocylindrales > CSP1-4 > UBA5189. The sequence goes on along the minus strand of DATEZX010000133.1, from coordinate 1,000 downwards.
TTGTGGCCCTGGATGCCGTCCGGGTTGTTCAGGAAGTTCAGGGCGTTGTCGATCGCCAGCCCGAAGCGCGCCCGCCAGGCGACGAGGCGTTCGTGGATCTCGGGCTGGATCCGCACCTCGGCGACCTCGTCGAAGACCTCGGGGCTCACGGTCAACAGGCCCACGAGGGTCGTGCCCGGCCGGGCCCCGAGCATGACCTGCAGGCTGCGCTCGAGGGTGAAGACCTCCGAGTCGAAGCGCGGGCTGGTGATGACGTCGGTCAGCAGGTCCTCGACGTTGTCGAGCTGGCCATCGTCGGCCAGGGCGGTGGCGAGGGCGAGGATCTCTTCCTTGAAGAGGAACTTCTCTTCGTGATCGAGCATGGCCCGATGCTACCAGCCGCGTCCCCGGGCTCCCGGCGAATCCGAAGCCCCGGCCTCGCGGCCGGGGCTTCGAGCGTCAGGCGAGGATCGCTGCGTCCGCTCTACGGATACAGGCCACGCAGCTGCGTCGCGTCGGCGACCCGCTGGACGGCCAGCAGGTACGCGGCGGTCCGCATGTAGCACTGCTCGCGGCGAGCGATGGCCAGCGTCTCCTGGAACGACTTGACCATGATCTCGCGGAGCTTCTCGTTGACGATCTTCTCGCTCCAGTGGTCGCGGTTGAGGTCCTGGACCCACTCGAAGTAGCTGACCGTCACGCCACCGGCGTTGCAGAGGATGTCCGGGATCATGAAGATCCCGCGCTTCCAGAAGATCTCGTCGGCCTCCGGCGTCGTCGGGCCGTTGGCCGCCTCGGCGACCAGGCGGGCCTTGACGTTCGGGGCGTTCCTGTCGGTGATCTGGTTCTCGAGGGCCGCCGGGATCAGGATGTCGCACTCGGTCTCGAGGACCTCGGCGTTCGTGATGTCCGTCGCGCCGGGGAAGCCCTGGACCGTGCCGTGCTCCTTCTTCCAGGCGATGACCCGGTCGACGTCGAGGCCCGCCGGGTTGTGGATCCCGCCGGTCGAGTCGCTGACCGC
>DATEZX010000132.1:0-15076 GCA_035255225.1 Candidatus Limnocylindrales bacterium | reverse complement strand
GAGTGGATCCGGAATGGCTCGATGATCGTCTGCCAGCGGTCCACGGCGGCGAGGATACGCCGCGGTCCCGGACGCGACGGGCGTGGGCGCAATCGGGCCTAGGGGAAGCGCCAGTCGAGCGGGCCGGTCCAGCAGTGACCGATCGCCGAGCAGGCGCCGTACGTCAGGTCCCACTGCCGCCCGGCGACGTATGGGCCGCGGTCGACGACCGGCACCGTGATCACGGCGCCGTTGGCCGGGTTGCGGAACTGGACGCGCGTCCCGCAGGGGAGGGTTCGACTCGCCACACCACGGAGGGCTTGTGTCAGGAGCTGGCCGCAGGCGGTGCGCTGGCCGAAGAAGCTCGGGCCATACCAACTCTCGTCCTGGTCATGGTGCCATGGGTTCAGGTCGACCACGATCGGCCTGGCGACCGGCGCGACGCCCGTCGGTTGGGAGGCGCCGAGCGGTGCGGCGCGTGCCGGCTCGAACAGGATGGCCTCCTGCTCGCGCTCGGCGCGGTCGGGATCGAGGGTCCGTGGGGAGGTCGTCGTTGCCGTCTTCGCGAGGCCGTCGACGGTCACGGCCATGAACAGGCCGGGGTCGATGGGGGTCTCGCGACTCGGGGTGTGCGAGCCGGCCGTGCCGGAGACGGCGACCGAGGCGAGCACCGCGATGAGGGCGGCACCCGCGACAACGCGGGGCGGTCGCACGTGGACATAAGGGTAACCGACTCGGGGGTTGCGGGCCCGCGCCTCTCGGGGTCGGCGCGGCTGTCGGGGCTGTGACAGTCTGCGCACGTGCCTGCGAGCCGCATTCCGATCGAGCGCGTGCTCGACCTCGGCGCGGTCGTCGGCTCCCTGTACCGCGGCGCGGGTGACCCGACCATGCGGCTGGGGCGCTCGAGGATGGCCCGCGCAAGCTGGATGGCGAGCGGCCCCTCGACGATCGCGGTGGCCCTGGACTCGGCCTCGGGGGCGGTCGAGGCCGAGGCCTGGGGGCCGGGCGCCGACGAGGCGCTCGATCGGCTGCCGGCGCTCCTGGGCCTCGACGACGACGACCGGGGCTTCGAGCCGTCGCTCCACCCGGCGATCGCCGAGCTGGCGAGGCGCCTGCCCGGGGGAACGAGGATCGGGCGGACGGGCGCGGTGTTCGAGGCGCTCCTGCCCGCCATCCTCGAGCAGAGGATCACCGGGACCGAGGCGTTCCGCGGCTACCGCCGCCTCATCCGAGCCCTCGGCGTCCCCGCGCCGGGCTCGCTCGGGCTGTGGATGCCGCCGCGCGCCGCCGACGTCGCCGCGCTCCGGTCGTGGACCTTCCCGGGCCTCGGCATCGAGCCCCGCCGGGGGACGCTCCTGCGGCGTCTCGCACGTGACGCGCGCGGGCTCGAGGCGGTCGCCGCACCGGCCCGCGATCCGGGTGGTGGCGGCGCGGGCTCGGCCGCCCTCGACGCCCGGCTGCGCGCCTATCCCGGGATCGGACCCTGGACGTCGGCCGAGGTCCGCTTCCGGGCCCTCGGCGATCCGGACGCCGTGAGCCTCGCCGACGCGCACCTCCCGAACCTGGTCGCCTGGGTCCTCGCCGGCGAGCCCCGAGGCACCGACGAGCGGATGCTCGAGCTGCTGGCTCCGTGGGCCGGGCATCGGGCCCGGGTCGTCCGGCTCATCGAGCGCTCGGGGCAGGCCCCGCCTCGATACGGCCCGCGGATCGCCCCCCGCGACCTCGTCGACCTCGCGCCTCGCGGGGGGGCGCTAACGCAAGGCGCCGACTCGGCCAGCGCCACGCGCTCGCGGGGCTCTGGGTCTATCGTCCGGCCATGCCGGATCGAGTCATGCCCAGCTTCGAGAAGTCACCGCCTGCGCTGATCGAGCACTTCGCGACGGCCCTCGCTCGCCACGCCGCGCCCGACATCACGCAGAAGAAGATGTTCGGCTACCCGTGCGCCTGGATCGCCGGCAACATGGCGACCGGCCTGTTCGCGAGCGAGTGGTGGGTCCGGGTTTCCGAACCCGACCGCGAGGCGCTTCTCGCCCTGCCCGGCGCCCACCCGTTCCAGGTCATGCCGGGGCGGGACATGGGCCGCTACGTCGTCCTGCCGAGCGACGTCGTCGCGAACGAGGCTCGCCTCGACGACTGGCTGGCACGGGCGCTGGCGTTCACGCGCTCGCTGCCGCCGAAGTCCTGACCAGCGGCGGCCCGGCTACGGCGTCGCGGATGCCCCGGCGCCGCCGAAGAACCCCCGACCACCGAGGACGCCGACGTCGCCGATGATGACCCGCGTCGCCGTGACGCTGCCGTCCGGATTCGTGGTCCCGACGACCGTGACCGTCTCGCCGCTCGTCAGGTCTGACAGTGCCTTCGTCGACGAGGAGACCTGATCGACCGTCGTCGACGGCGTCAGGAGGACGATCCTCGATCCGCCCGTGGCCGTGGTGATCGTCATCTGGCTGGCGGACACCGATCCGATCGTCCCCGACGCTCCGTTGGCGAAGCCGTTGCGCGGCCGGAAGGAGGACCCCGGCCCGAAGTTCCCGCCGCCGAAGCCGCCGTTGCCATTGAGCGCGGTATCGCGCGCCGGGGTCGCGGTCAGATTCGCGGCCGCGTAGCCGACGCCGAACCCGGCGACGAGGAGCACGAGGGCGCCGACGATCGGCACCACGAACCGCCTGGTGCTCGGCTTGGGACGGACGGGCCGGATCGGCATCGTGCTCGGATCGAACGGTGCCGCCTGGCCCGTGGGAGCTGCCATCGAATTGCCTCCTGGATGAGCTGTGACCCGGACACCGGGTCGGGCGGTGCGTGGCCGACCTACTCGGTCCGCAGCGCGACGATTGGCTGGAGCCCGGCCGCGCGACGGGCTGGGTAGAACCCGAAGATGAGCCCGACGCCGGCGCTCACGCCGACGGCGATGACGAGGGATATCGGTGTGACCGTCGCGGCGACGGTCGTGAGATGGGCGATCGCGATCGACACGCCGATGCCGACGAGTGCGCCAACGAGGCCGCCGATCGAGGTCAGAACGACGGCCTCGATGAGGAACTGGCCGAGGACGTCGCGCCGGCGCGCCCCGAGGGCCTTGCGCAACCCGATCTCGCGGGTTCGCTCGGTCACCGAGACCAGCATGATGTTCATGATCCCGATCCCGCCGACGATGAGGCTGATGCTCCCGATCGCCGCCAGGAGGACCGTGAAGGTCCCCGCCGCGGACGTCGCGGCCGAGAGGAGATCCTGCTGGGTCTGGACCGTGAAGTCCGCCTGCGTCGGGTCGGCGATGTGATGGGTCCCGAGCAGGACCTGGGTCACCTCGGTCTGGGCGTTGGCCATCGCGGCCTGGCTGACCGCGCTGATGGCGATCGTGCTGACGTTCTGGCGGCCGAAGATCCGCTGGGCCGCGGTCGTGACCGGGACGACGACCTGGTCATCCTGGTTGAAGAACCCGCCGGCGGTGCCCTTCGCGGCGAGGACCCCGACTACCTGGAGCCGGACGGTCCGGACGGGAGCGTTCCGACCGGTGCCCGAGAAGCTCAGGCGGATGTATTGGCCGACCGGCTCGCCGCCATTGAACAGGTCGGCCGCCGTCGTCGCCCCGATGACCGCGACGGGTGCGTTGGACGAAACATCGTTGGCCGTGAAGAAGGCGCCATCGGCAACGGTCCAGTTGCGGACCGTCAGGTACTCGGGCGTGGTGCCGGTCACCGTCGTGTTGGTGTTGGAGCTGCCGACGACGACCTGGGCCCGGCCGGAGAGCTCGGGCTCGATCGCGGCCGCGTCGGGGACCGCGCCGACGGCCTGGAGGGCCGTGACGTCCTCGAGGGTGAGTGTCGTGGCGGCGCCGCCGGCGCCTCGCGCCAGGCCGGTCGAGACGCCGCCGGGCGAGACGAGGACGAGATTCGTCCCGAGGCCGTTCAGCGTGTTCGCGATGGACGCCGAGGCCCCCTCGCCGACCGACACCATCCCGATGACCGCGGCCACGCCGACGAGGATCCCGAGGATGGTCAGGGCCGCCCGAAGCTTGTTCGCGGACGTGGCGATGAGGGCCGTTCGGAGTGTCTCGGAGAACGGCATATCAGCCTGCTCCCTGGGCCGCCGAGGCCGGCGCAGCCGGTCGGGCCCAGACCTGGTCCGGCGCCGGCTCGCTGACGACGGTGGGCCCAGTTGTCACGTCCGGCAACCCGGCGGGCGATGCCCCGGCGCCGATCGAATCGGTCGCGGCATCGACGACGATCCGGCCGTCGAGGAGATGGATCTGGCGATGCGCGACGGCCGCGACCCGCGGGTCGTGGGTCACGACGATGACGGTCCGGCCGAGCTCGTGCAGGCGACCGAACAGCCGCATGATGCTGGCCCCGGTCGCCGAGTCGAGGCTGCCGGTCGGCTCGTCAGCCAGGAGGATCGCCGGATCGGTCACGAGGGCCCGAGCGATCGCGACGCGCTGCTGCTCGCCGCCCGAGAGCTGGTTCGGATGATGCCCGGCGCGCGCCTCCAGGCCGACGGCCTTGAGGGCCGCGAGGGCCTTCCGGTGGCGGTTGCGGTCGCCGCGGTACGCGAGCGGCAGGGCGACGTTGTCCGCCGCCGAGGTCCGGGCGAGGAGGTTCCACTGCTGGAAGACGAAGCCGACGTAGCGGTTTCGAACCTTCGCCAGCGCGTCGTCGCGGAGCTCCGAGACGTCGACCCCGGCGAGGACGTACCGCCCGAAGTCCGCGACGTCGAGGCAGCCGATCATGTTCATGAGGGTGCTCTTGCCGGAGCCCGATGGCCCGACGATCGCCACGTACTCGCCACGACCGATCCGGAGGTCAATCCCCCGGAGGGCGTAGACAGCCGTCGCGCCGCCGGCGCCCAGGGACCCGTCGGCGCTGCCGTAGCGCTTGACGATCCCCTGCATCGCGACGAGCGGCTCGCCCGCCCCCGGCGAGACCGCGCCAGGGTCAGGGAGATCAGCCACCGACGAAGACCCCGCCCGTAGCTCCGCCCGGACCGAAGAACCGGCCGCCGCCATTGCGGTTCGTCGTCGAGTTCGACTGGATCGTCTCGACGACCGTCTCGCCGCCCTGCAGGCCGGTCAGGATCTGCGTCTCGGAGCCGTTGCTGATGCCGACCGTGACCGGGACGTTCGTCTGGGTCTTGCCGTCAGCCGCGAGGACCGTGACGACCTGCTGACCGCCGACGGTCTTGACCGCGAGGCTCGGCACGAGGACCGCGCCGTCGGCCCGATTCGTGACGACGGCCGCGGTGGCGCTCATGCCGACGAGCAGCGACGAATTGGAGCCGGTGATGCAGACCGTCACCGCGAAGCTCGCGACGCCGGAGATCTGGGTGCCGACGTTGCTCAGGGAGCAGACGCTGCCGACGACGGTGTCGCTGCCGAGGGCCGTCGCGGTGACCGTCGCCGCCTGGCCCATCTTGAGGTTGGCGATGTCGGTCTCGGAGGCCTGACCGGCGATCTGGAGCTTCGAGAGGTCCATGACCTCGATCTGGCCGGTCGTGCTCGAGGAGCTGCTCGAGGACGACCCGGTCGAGGAGCCCGCGACCGACTGGCCAACGGTGAGGTTGACCGCGGTGACAGTCCCGTCGATCGGCGAGGTGATGTTGGGCCCCGCGGCCTGGAGGTTCGTCACGGCCAGCTGGGCCTGGGCGACCGAGGCCTTGTCTGCGGCGATCTGGGCGGAGGTCGCCGGCGCGATCTTCAGGTTGTACTGGTTCTTGGCCGAGGTGAGGTTCAGGCTCGCCGACGCGACCTGGTTCTGGGCCTGGTGGAGCGACAGCGTGGCGTTGAGCTGCGCCGCGCTCAGCGCGGTCGTCGCGCTGTCGACCGCGGCCTGATCCTTGGCGAGCTGCGGGTCGCCGGGCGGGAGCGACAGCTCATCGGACGCCAGGGTCGCCTTCGCCGCCGCCAGCGTCGCCTTGGCCTGGTTGATCGACTGGGTGTTCTTCGCCTGGGTGTCGGACAGTGACTGGCGGGCCTGCGAGAGCTGGAGCGACGCCTGGTTGACCGAGTCCCTGGCCGAGGCGATCGTCGCGGCGGTCGGGCCGGCGACGTCGGTGCTGAGCTTCGCCTGTGCCGCGGCCAGGTTCGCCTGGGCGCTCTCCAGCTGGACGTTGTACGAGGCGGGGTCGACCGAGGCGAGGACCTGGCCCGTGGTGACCTTGTCACCGACCGCGACGCTGACCGCCGTGACGGTCCCCGAGGTCCCGAACGCCAGCTCCTTGACGGTCGACGACGCGACGGTCCCCGAGAGGCTGACGCTGCTGACGATCGTGCCGGTCGTCGCCGTCGTCGTGACGGGACGCGCGGCCTGGCTGCCGAACGGGTTGATGACCCAGACCGCCCCGGCGACGAGCGCCACGAGGACGACGAGGACGATCGGCCACCGGAATCGACGCAGCAGGCTTGGGGGAGTCGCGATCTCGGTCTCGTCGAACTGGAGGTCGCCCGTCCAGGTCGGCTGCTCAGCCGTGGTTTCGACCATCAGTTGCCTCGTTCTCCCCTGACCGCTTGAGCGGCGCGCGCCCTGCCCGGCGGATGGCGCACACGGTGCCTCTGCCGTCTGAGAGAACCGTGATAACCGACGCCGTCGAGGGCTCGGGGCCGGCGACGTATGCTCGCGGAGCCCTCAGCGCTTCACCGGCTGGTAGCCCAGCCCGTCGAGCCTGTCGACCTTCGTCAGATCCTCCCGGGACGCGATCCGAGATCGGCCTGCCATGGAGATGAGCCGCCGAGCGAGGTTGTTCGTTCACTCCCGCTACGTTCTTGGCGCGAGCCGAAGGCCGGTCCCAGGCTCCTGACGAGGCTCAGCCGCCGGGGCGGGTCATCCGCTCCGGCCTGAGGAGCTCATCGAACCGGTCGGGGCTGAGGTAGCCGAGGGCCAGCGCGGCCTCGCGGAGGGTCGTGCCCTCGTGGTGGGCCTTCTTGGCGATCTCGGCCGACTTGTCGTAGCCGATCTCGGGCGTCAGCGCGGTGACGAGCATGAGCGACTGGCGAACGTGCTCGCCGATCCGGTCGCGATCGGCGGCCAGGCCCTCGATGCAGAACTCGCGGAAGCTCCGACAGCCGTCGGCCAGGAGCTCGATCCCATGGAGCAGGTCGTAGGCGATGATCGGCTTGAAGACGTTGAGCTCGAAGTTGCCCTGCGAGCCGGCGATCCCGATGGCCGTGTCGTAGCCAATGACCTGGACGCTGACCATGGTCAGCATCTCGCTCTGGGTCGGGTTGACCTTGCCGGGCATGATCGAGGAACCCGGCTCGTTCTCCGGCAGGACCAGCTCACCGAGGCCGGCGCGTGGTCCCGAGCCGAGCCAGCGGACGTCGTTGGCGATCTTGATGAGGCTCGTCGCGAGGGTCTTGAGGGCGGCCGAGGCGAAGACCGTCGCCTCCTGGCCGGCCAGGGCCTGGAACTTGTTCGGGGCCGAGACGAACGGCCGGCCGGTCAGCTCGCGGATCCGGGCGGCGCCACGCTCCGCGAACTCGGGGTGGGTGTTGATCCCGGTCCCGACGGCGGTCCCCCCGAGGGCGATCTCGTACAGCCCCGGGAGCGCGGCCTCGATCCGGGCGATGTCGCCGTCGAGCATCGCGACGTAGCCGCTGAACTCCTGGCCGAGGGTCAGCGGCACGGCGTCCTGGAGGTGCGTCCGGCCGATCTTGACGATGCCCTCGAACTCGACGGACTTGGCCTCGAGCGCGTCGCGCAGGGCGCGGACCGAGGGCAGCAGTCGCTCGACGAGGGCCATCGCGACGGCCATGTGGAGGGCCGTCGGGAACGTGTCGTTCGAGGACTGGCTGCGGTTGACGTCGTCGTTCGGGTGAATCGGCCTCTTGCCGCCCCGCGCCCCGGTCGCGATCTCGTTCGCTCGGCCGGCGATGACCTCGTTGACGTTCATGTTCGTCTGGGTCCCCGAACCGGTCTGCCAGACGCGGAGCGGGAACTCGCCGGCCAGCCCCCCGTCGACGACCTCCTGTGCCACTCGAACGATGAGGTCACGCTTCTCGGGTGGCACGAGGCCGAGGTCGGCGTTCACCTCGGCCGCGGCACGCTTGAGGATTCCGAAGGCCCGGATGAGCTCACGCGGCATCGTGTTGCCGCTGACCGCGAAGTGGTGGAGCGAGCGCTCGGTCTGGGCGCCCCAGTAGTGCTCCGCCGGCACCTCGATGGCGCCCATCGAGTCGGTCTCGGTCCGGGTCGCGGCGGGTCCGCCGGGCGCCGTGGCGGGCTCCGTCGCGGGGTCCTTCGTCGTGGTCACGTGGCCAGTATCCACCTCATGCGGCGTCGTCGGGAGGGGCCGTGCGGCCCGGACTCGCCGTCGATGGGCTCCGAGGTGCCGGCGATCGGCCGGGCACGAACGCGCCGATGCCCTCCCGCGCGAGGAAGCCCGCGATGACGAGCCCGCTGATCGCGTCGGCTCCCGCGACCCCGAGCGCCTCGGTGAGGACGAAGCCGAGGAGCGACACGAGCGCCAGGATCGCGGCGATCCCGGTCAGGATGCTGTCGCCTCGAAGGGCCCCGCTGCGGAGCGCGATCGCCACGCGCCGCTTGGCGAGCGCGAGCGGCGGCAGGACGACCAGTGAGACGAGCGAGATGGCGACCCCGACCTCGGTCGCGGCCGGATGCGCGCCGCTGGCGAGCGCCTGGATGGCGCCGTAGGCCAGGTAGATCGCGAGGACGACGAGGACGGCGCTGACGATGACCTCGGAGATCGACTCAGCCCGCTCGGCGTGGTGAGGGTGCGTCCGCTCGATGACGAACCGCCAGAACAGCACGACCGAGGCGATCGAATCGATCGCGGCGTCGAAGCCGAAGCCCAGCAGGGCGAGACGACCCGAGGTCAGGCCGACGGCGACCGCCAGGATCCCGACCACGCCGCTGAAGCCGACGCTCAGGGCGGACAGCTCGAGGGCGCGCCGCAGCAGTCGGTGACGGTCCACGGCCGACGAAGCGTACCAAGTCGCCTCAGCGCCGAGCCGGACGCGCGAGGCCGCCCCTAGACGACGAACGCCTCCACGATCGGCTCGCCATCGGCGAAGCGCCCCGGCCGCAGGGCATGGATGTCGAGCGTGCGGGCGGCGCCGGTCGTCGCGATCTCGGCCAGCAGCCGGCCGACGACCGGCGCGTGCTGGAAGCCGTGGCCGCTGAAGCCGGTCGCGACGAGCAGGCCGGTGAGCCCGGGGATCGGACCGATGAGCGGGTGGTGGTCCGGCGACATCTCGTACAGGCCGACCCAGCTCGTGGCGAGATCGGCCTCCGCGACGGCCGGGAGGATCCGGGTCGCGACGGGAAGCAGCTGCTCGGCCACGAAGCCATCCATCGGGGCCAGCGAGAAGGTCGGCGGGTCGTCCACGGGGGGCACGCCCATGAGGACGCCGCTGCCCTCGCGATGGAAGAAGAACATCGTCGCGGTGTCGACGACGAGCGTGCGCCGCGCCGGGCGGCCCGGGAAGTCCGTCGTCTGGACGAGCTGCCGAGGATGCGGCTCCACGGGCAGGTCGATCCCGACCGTCGCCGCGAGCGCCGGCGCCCAGACCCCGGTCGCCAGCACGACCAGCGGGGCAGCCACCCCGCCACCGTCGGCGGTCGCGACTCCGGCCACGCGGCTGCCGCCCGGCGAGACCCGGATCTCCGTCACGGCGACGCCGGTCCGGATCGTCGCTCCGGCCCGGCGGGCGAGCGTCGCGTAGCCGCTGACCAGCCCCGACGGGTCTGCGATCCCGTCGTCGGGACCGAAGGTCGCACCGACGACGTCGTCCACGGCGAGGCCCGGCACGAGCTCGGCGCAGCCGGCCGCGTCCAGCAGCTCCACGCGAGCCCCGAGGCGCTCCTGCATCGCCGCGGCGGCGCGGTACGACGCCCAGGCCGCATCGTCGCGGCAGACGAAGAGATAGCCATCGAGGTGGATGTCGAGCGGCAAGCCGTGCGTCGCCGAGAACGTCCGGATCATCCGCGCGCTCTCGAGCGACAGGCGGACGTTGACCTCGCTCGAGAACTGGTGGCGGAAGCCGCCCGCGCAGCGGCCCGTCGAGCCCAGGCCGAGGCCCGCCTCGCGCTCGAGCAGCAGGACGTCGCCGACTCCTGCCGCGGCCAGGTGGTACGCCGCGCAGAGGCCGACGATCCCGCCACCGACGACGACCGCGCCGGCCTGCCTCGGGAGCCCGTCCGCCCCGCCCATCGTCGCCCCGCCCATCGGGCCGATGCTAGCCCGCGTACCCTGTGGCGCGTGCGTCGACTGCTGCTCTGGATGGCCCGCAACGCGTGGCTCAAGCAGCGGCTCCCCCGCCTGTGGTTCGCCCGCCGGGCGATCCGCCGGTTCATGCCCGGCGAGGACATGGCCGCAGCCCTCACCGCGGCCGTCGGTTTCCAGGTCGAGGGCCTCGGAACGATCTTCACCCGCCTCGGCGAGAACCTGACCTCGATCGACGAGGCCGACGCGGTCGCGGCCCACTATGCCGAGCTCATCGACCAGGTCGCGGCCCGCCGGCTCGACGGTGAGCCGAGCGTCAAGCTGACCCAGCTCGGCTTCGACATCGACGAAGCCCGAACGATGGTCCACGCCAAGGCGCTCGCGACGCGTGCGGCCGAGCACGGGAAGACGTTCTGGGTGGACATGGAGGGCAGCGCCTACGTCGAGCGGACGATCGCCTTCTACGAGCGGCTGAAGGCGGGCCATCCGAACACCGGGATCTGCCTCCAGGCGTACCTCCACCGAACCGCGGCCGACCTGCGGCGACTGCTGCCGCTCGAGCCCCAGATCCGGCTCGTCAAGGGCGCCTACGCGGAGCCGGCATCGATCGCCTACCAGACGCGTCACGACGTCGATGCCAACTACCTGGCGCTGACCGTCTCGATGCTCGACGCCTTCCGGGCCGGCAGCCGGATCCGGATCGGACTCGGCACCCACGACGTGCGGCTCATCGAGCAGGCCGCCGAGCACGCGACCGCGCTTGGCCTGCCGAAGGTCGCATTCGAAGTCCAGATGCTGTACGGGATCCGGATGGATCAGCAGCGCCGCCTCGCCCGCGAGGGCTATCTCGTTCGCGACCTGATCGCCTACGGCGAGGCCTGGTATCCGTGGTACATGCGGCGCCTCGCGGAGCGACCCGCGAACGTCATCTTTGCCCTCCGCCAGATGCTGCCCTGACGCCGGGCAACGTTCAGAATCCCGCCCCCGAGCCGACAACGGCGAGGCCTTGATTCATCAACTCGCGGGGCTATCATGTGCGCCGCGATCCACCATCCCTGCGCATCGTTGGCGCGTCCGAGGGTTGTCGTCCAGGGAGGCCGCAATCGTGAAGGTCCGAGATGCAAAGCCGGAAGAGCTCGCGCCCAAGCCGCGGCGCGTGCGGCCGATGAGCCCGCGCCAGCTGGCGATCAAGAAGCGCGAGGCCGCAATCGAGAAGGTCCTCAACGAGCTTGGCGCCGGTCCGGCGTCATGGATCAAGAAGGTCGAGCTCGAAGAGGGTGAGAAGCTCGTCACGATCCGGGCCGCGATCGGCAAGCAGATCAAGGCCACCAAGAGCTCGGTGAAGCTCGCCGTCCGGAACGGTGGCATCTACCTCAGTCGGGGCCCGATCCCGCGCTCTGGCGGCGGCCGAAAGGCGAAGGCCGGCTAGCGCGCCGCCTCACCCGCCTCCGGCCGCACCGGCCTCGACCGGTTCGGCGGCGGGGTCCTCGCGGTGCACGGCGCGGTCGCGGCGGAAGAACGGCAGCGGCTCGGGCGGCAGCGGCGCCACCCCGCGAATGAGGTCCGCGGCCTTCTCGGCGACCATGATGACCGGCGCGTAGATGTTGGCGTTGGTCACGAACGGGAAGACCGACGCGTCGACGACGCGCAGGCCGTCCGTGCCGTGGACGCGCATCGTCGTCGGATCGACGACCGATCCCGGGTCGGTGCCCATCCGCGTCGTCGCGCACGGATGGAGGGCTGTCTCGGCGTCGCGGGCGACCCAGGCCAGGATCTCCTCGTCGGATGACACCGCCGGGCCGGGCGACAGCTCGCCGCCGTTGAACGGCTCGAAGGCCGGCTGATTCAGGATCGCCCGGGCGACGCGGATCGCCTCCGGCCACTCCCGTCGGTCCTGCTCGGTCGACAGGTAGTTGAACCGGATCGCCGGATGGTCCCGCGGGTCGGTGGACCGGATCTGCACGCTGCCGCGGGCGTCGGAGTACATCGGCCCGACGTGGACCTGGTAGCCGTGGCTTGCGGCCGGGGCCGAACCGTCGTAGCGAATGGCGAGCGGCAGGAAGTGGAACATCAGGTTCGGGTAGGCGACGGCGTCGTTGCTGCGCGCGAACCCGCCGCCCTCGAAGTGGTTCGTGGCGCCCGGTCCGCTGCGCAGGAACAGCCACTGGGCGCCGATCCAGGGCCGCTTCCAGCGCTTCAGGGCCGGTTGCATCGAGACCGGCAGCCGGCTGGCGTACTGGACGTAGACCTCGAGATGATCCTGGAGGTTGTCACCCACCCCGGGCAGGTCCACGACCGGCGCGATGCCGTGCTCCCTGAGCAACGCGGCCGGGCCGATGCCCGAGAGCTGGAGGAGCTGCGGTGAGTTGAAGGCGCCACCACAGAGGATCACCTCGCCGGCCTCGACATGGTGGCGGCTGGGCCCGGCAAGGTACTCGACGCCGGTCGCTCGCCGGCCCTTGAACGTCAGGCCCGCGACGAGGACCGAGGTCCGGACGTCGAGGTTCGGGCGCCGCATCGCGGGCTTGAGGTAGGCCGTCGCGGCCGAGTGCCGGCGTCCGCGGCGGATGTTCCGGTCGAACGGCGCGAAGCCCTCCTGGCGGTAGCCGTTGACGTCGGCCGTCAGCTCGTAGCCGGCCTGCTGGACCGCCTCGAAGAACGCGCCGAACAGCGGGCTGCTGGCCGGGCCGCGCTCCAGGACGAGCGGCCCGTCGTGGCCGCGGTACGGGTCGTCGGCGGTCGCGGCGAGGCATGTCTCCAGGCGCTTGAAGTACGGCAGGCAGTGGGCGTAATCCCAGGTCTCGAGGCCCGGAACGGTGGCCCAGCGCTCGTAGTCCAGCGGGTTGCCGCGCTGGAAGATCATGCCGTTGATCGACGACGAGCCGCCGAGGATCCTGCCGCGGGCGTGGGCGACGCGACGGCCGGCCATGAACGGCTCGGGCTCCGATTCGTAGCGCCAGTCGTAGAGCGGGCTGCCGATCGGGAACGTCAGCGCCGCCGGCATGTGGACGAAGACGTCGAACCGCCAGTCCGGGCGGCCCGCCTCGAGGACGAGGACGCGGGTCGCGGGGTCCTCGGTCAGGCGGCTCGCCAGCACGCTCCCGGCGGACCCACCGCCGACGATGACGACGTCGAAGCGCTCGGCCACGCGGCCGATCCTAGCGCGGCTGGTTTCGCCTAACCCGGCGACGACATCCGTCGCTCCGGCGCGCTGGTCGGTGCGCCTGTCGCCGGCGGCGCCGGGGGTCGGGCCGCGAAGTCGACCTCGAAGCGCGCCCCGCCAGTCGGCCGGTTCGTCGCCTGGATCGTCGCGCCGTGCTGGTCGGCGATCCACTTCGCGATCGCCAGCCCGAGGCCCGTGCCGCCGCTCGGCGCGTCCGCGGCTCGCCAGAAGCGGTCGAACAGCCGCGGCAGGTCCTCGTCGCGGATGCCGGGGCCCTGGTCCTCGACCGCGAGGCTCGCCCGACCCCCGGCCGAGCGGACGGTGATCCGCACCTCGCCGCCGGGTGGGCTGTGGCGGATGGCGTTGTCGAGCAGCACGGTCACGAGCTGGCGCAGGCGGGTCGCGTCACCGAGGACCGGTGCCGGCTCCGGATCGACGACGATCCGGACGCCGTGCGCCTCGGCCGGGGCCCGGAGCGACGCCGCCGCGTCGGCCGCCACGTCGTCGAGCTCGATCGGCGTTCGCTCCAGGGAGACCGCGCCGGAGTCGGAGCGGGCGAGGAGGAGCAGGTCCTCGACCATCGTCGTCAGCTGGCCGACCTCGGCGTCGATGTCCTCGAGGGCGTCGCCCACGTCGCGGACGGGCTGGTCGGCGTGACGCCGAAGGTGGGCCACCGAGGCCCGGATGACCGTCAGCGGCGTGCGCAGCTCGTGGCTCGCGTCGGCCGCGAACTCACGCTGGCGCCGAAGCGCGGTCCGCTGGCCGGCGAGCGAGTCGCGGATCGGGACCAGCGCCCGGCGGGCATAGATCGCCCCGAAGCCCACCGCCACGAGGACGACGACCAGGCCGCCGACGACGAGGACGAGGAGCAGCGTGTCGAGCGTCCGAACTTCCGACGTCCTGTCCTGGAGGGCCTGGATGTAGACGTGGCCGAGGGCCGGCGAGTCGACGCTCGTCGTCAGCTGCCGGACGGGCACCTGGACCGTCTGGTCGCTCGATGGCCCCTCGACGGAGATCGTCCGGAAGCGGACGTCCTGGCCCGCCTTGTCCGCGGCGACGCCAGCGGCCGTGTCGATGATCCCGGCGACCGTGAAGCCCCGCGGATCTCGGATGACCTGACCGCTGGGCGTGAAGCCATAGACGATGGTGCCGCCGGATCCGAAGACGAAGTCCGCCGGGGACCGATCCGCGTCGCTCGAGCCAGGCGGGGCACCGAGGAGGAACGACCGGAGCTCGCCGACCCGGCTCTGGAGGGCCGACATCCCGGACGACTCGAGGGTCGTCGCGGCCGTGACGTACAGCGCGAGTCCCAGGGCGATGAGGACGACGAGCGTCGAGCCACCGCTCCACGCGACGAGCCGCCAGCGGACGCGCCGCATCAGGCGCCCGTCCTCGGCGCTCTCTCGCGCCGCCGCCGGGTCGGCCTCGGCGGCGGAGAGGCCGGCGTCGGACTTCAGGTTCGGCACGGCCGTCAGACCCGGCTCGGCCATCGCCTCGGGGAGCCCGGGCTCGGTCGGCAGCGGCTGGATGTCGGGCGCCCCCTCGAGCTCAGCCATCGGCAAGACGGTACCCGACGCCCCGAACCGTCTCGACGCGCGACGCCGCTTCGCCGAGCTTGGTCCGGAGGTAATGCACGTACGCGTCGACCGCGTTCGGGGTCACGGCGACGCTGAACGGCCAGGCCTGGTCAAGGAGCTGGTCGCGGGTGAGCGTCTGGCCCGGATGCCGGAGGAGGCACTCGAGCAGCGAGAACTCGCGCGGGCT
>DATEZX010000131.1:0-3530 GCA_035255225.1 Candidatus Limnocylindrales bacterium | reverse complement strand
CCCGACTCCCCAGGTCACGGCCAACGCCTGCGCCCCCGAGAACCTCAAGACGGTCGCCTCGGGGACGCTCACCATCGGCACGGATAACCCGGCCTTCCCGCCGTACTTCGCCCTTCACGACGGGCCGTACCCGTCGCCGTGGGAGGCGCTCGGCTACACCGGCGACCCGACCACCGGCCAGGGCTTCGAGAGCGCGGTCGCCTTCAGCGTCGCCCGCCGGATGGGCTTCGCGAACGACAAGGTCGGCTGGGTCGTCGTGCCGTTCAACAACTCCTATGCGCCCGGCCCGAAGAACTTCGACTTCGACATCAACCAGGTCTCATACACGGCAGACCGGGCCCAGAACGTCGACATGTCGGACGGCTACTACGACCTCAACCAGGCCGTCGTGGCCCTGAAGGCCAACCCGGCGTCGAAGGCGACGTCGATTGCCGACCTGAAGGGCTACAAGTTCGGCGCCCAGGTCGGGACGACGAGCTACCAGACCATCCAGACGATCATCCAGCCGACGGCCGAGGCCGCCGTCTACAACGAGAACTCCGACGCCGTCAGCGCTCTCAAGGCCAAGCAGATCGACGCCATCGTGGTCGACCTGCCGACCGCCGACTTCATCGCCAACGCCGGCGTCGAGATCGACAGCGGCCTCGCGACGATCGTCGGCCAGCTCCAGCCCCCGAGCGGCACGAGCGAGCATTTCAGCCTCGTGCTGTCGAAGGGCAACCCGCTGACGGCCTGCGTCAACGCCGCCATCGGATCGCTCAAGGCCGATGGCACGCTGGCCGCCCTGGCGACCAAGTGGCTGCCATTCCAGGAGGGCGTGCCCGTCCTGAAGTAGGCGGCTCGCGCTTCGTGCCTCTCTCGTGAGCCTCGGCCCCGGCCCGGCCGACCGCGACCTGCTGCCCGCGGCTGTGGCCGACATGGCGGGGGCGCGGCGGTCCCGCCGCCACGACGCCGTGTCGTGGCGGGCGATCACCGTCGCCGCGGTCAGCACGGTCGTGTTCTTCGGCGCCCTCGCCCTGATCGTGACGGGCGCGCCGGGCTGGACCGAGGTCTCGCGCTCGTTCCTCAACGAGAGGTTCTTCTGGGGCTCGCTGCCGGACGTCGTTCGGCACTTCGAGGTCAATGTCCGGCTGTTCGGGATCGCCGAGGTCCTGATCCTCGCCCTCGGCCTCCTGCTCGCCGTCTTGCGCAGCCTGCCGGGCCCGGTCTTCTTCCCGGTCCGGCTGCTGGCGACGATCTACGTCGACCTGTTCCGGGCCGTGCCGGGGATCCTCGTCATCTACATGCTCGGCTTCGGCATCCCGGGCCTCGGCCTCGCCGGGGTGCCGGTCGATCCGTTCATCTGGGCGGTCGTGGCGCTCACACTGCTCTACTCGGCCTACGTCTCGGAGGTCTACCGCGCTGGGATCGAGTCGATCCACCCGAGCCAGGAGGCGGCCGCCCGGTCCCTCGGCCTGACGCGCCTCCAGGCCCTTCGCTACGTCATCCTGCCGCAGGCGATCCGGCGGGTGATCCCGCCCCTGCTCAACGACTTCATCGGCCTCCAGAAGGACACCGTGCTGGTCTCGTTCATCGGGGTGGTGGACCTCTTCCGGACCGCCCAGATCAAGCAGGCCGCGACATTCAACTTCAGCCCCTACCTCGCCGTGGCCCTGGTGTTCGTCGTCGTGACGTTCCCCCTGGCACGGGTCGTCGATTGGCTGGTCGCCCGAGATCGCGCTCGGGCCGCGAGTGGAGCCCGGTGATGGCCTCAGGCGGCGAGGCGCTTCGGATCGCGGGCCTCCACAAGTCCTTCGGCAACCTGGCGGTCCTCCGCGGGATCGACCTGTCCGTCGACGAGCACGAGGTCGTGTGCCTCATCGGCGCCTCCGGGTCGGGCAAGTCGACGCTGCTCCGGTGCATCAACCTCCTCGAACCGATCGACGCGGGTCAGATCTTCGTCGGCGGCGAGGAGATCACCGCGCCGAAGGTCGCCATCGACCGCGTCCGCCGGCACATCGGGATCGTGTTCCAGGCGTTCAACCTCTTCCCCCACATGCGGGTGGTCGACAACGTCTCGCTGGCGCCCCGGAAGGTCCTCGGCAGGCATGTCCGCGAGGCCGAGTCCGACGCCCTCGCGCTCCTGAAGCGCTTCGGCCTCGAGGAGAAGGCCCATGACTACCCGGACCGCCTGTCGGGCGGTCAGCAGCAGCGCGTCGCGATCGTCCGCGCCCTCGCGATGCAGCCGCGGCTGCTGCTCCTCGACGAGGTCACGAGTGCCCTCGACCCGGAGCTCATCGCCGAGGTCCTCGACGTCATCCGCGAGCTCGCCGCGGCGGGCATGACGATGGTCATCGCGACCCATGAGATGGGCTTCGCGCGCGACATCGCCAACCGGGTGTGCTTCCTGGACGGGGGCCGGATTCTCGAGGAGGGACCGCCTGATCAGCTCTTCCGGGCGCCACACGAGGCGCGGACCCAGCAGTTCCTGCAGCGCGTGATCGCCGCCGGCCGGCTCTGATCGGGTTCCGGCCGATCCGCCAGCGTGTTGTGTTCCGCGTTCACCCCGTTCACGGCGCCGGGCGTCAGTGCCCGAGCAGCTCGCCCAGCGTCACGGGTTGGAGGTCCTTGGCCTCGACCGCGGCGAGGATTCCCGGCAGGGCCGTCAGCGTCTCGTAGCCGCCGAGGTGCATGAGGACGATCGAGCCGGCCTGGGCCTTCGACGTGATCTTCGCCACGATGTCCGCGGCGGTCGGGCCGCCGTCGGCGATCGGCTTCCAGTCGATCGTGTCGACGTCCCACGTGACGATGTAGCTCCAGCCGGCGGCGCCCACGCCCGCCTGGACCGCGGCGTTCACGGCACCATACGGCGGCCGGAACCACGGCTTGGTCGTCTGGCCGGCGAGGGGCGCGATCGCGGCCTCCGTCCGCTTCAGCTCGGATGCCATCTGGGCCGCCGTCAGCTTCGTGAAGTACGGGTGATCCCACGAATGGTTGCCGACGTCGAAGAGCTCCGGATGAGCCTTCACGAGCGCCATGACGGCCTTGCCCGTGGTCGTCGTGCCGGTCGCGCCGGTCGGGAAGATCGTGGCGTGGACCTGGTGGTCGATGAGCCAGTGGACGATGTCGAGCGCCGGCGTCAGCCGGCCCCCCATGTCGAAGGTCAGGGCGATCCGGGCTGACGACCGCGAGCCGTGGCTGATGATCGCCGCGGGGGCTGCGGTCGGCGCCGCCGTCGGGCGAGCCGTGGCGGTTGGGACGGGCGTCAAGGTGGTCTCGGGCGTGGGCGGTGCGGGGCTGGGAGACGGCGGGTTCTCCTCGTCGACCACCGTGCCCGGGATCAGGACGAGGACCCAGCCGGGCTTGATGTCGTCGGGCCGATAGCCCGGTGACTGGGGATCGAGGCTCGGGTATGTCCCGCGGTTCCACCAGGCGATGCTCCGGGCCGTCGTCGCGAACGCCGTCGCGATGGAGTTCAGGGTGTCGCCGAAGCGAACGGAGTAGGCGGTGAACGTCGGTTCCGGGCTGGGCGTGGGGTAGCCGAACGTCGG
>DATEZX010000130.1:0-5120 GCA_035255225.1 Candidatus Limnocylindrales bacterium | reverse complement strand
GACATGGTCTCGACCCAGATCAGGTCGACTCCGCCGGCGACGAGGGCGGCCGCCTGCTCGGCGAAGACGTCGACTGCCTCGTCGGGCTCGAGCGTCCCGACCGGGGCCATGATCTCGCCGCTGGGGCCGATGTCGCCGGCGACGAGAGCCGTTCCACCGGCCGCGTCGACCTCGGCCCGCAGGAGGACCGCGGCGGTCCGGTTCAGCTCGGCGACGCGCCGCTCGTGGCCGTGCAGGCCGAGCCGGAGGCGGTTGCCGCCGAAGGTGTTGGTCATGACGACCCGCGAGCCTGCCTCCAGGTAGCCACGGTGGACGCGCCGGACCACGTCGGGGTGGGTGAGGTTCCAGACCTCGGGCGGATCGCCGAACTGGAGCCCCTCGGCGAACAGCATCGTGCCCATCGCGCCGTCGGCCAGGATCGGCCCGCCTTCCGCGACGAGGGCCCGCCACCGGGCGTTCCGGGGGCTGTCGGCCGGCGCCGGCGGTCGAGCGACCGGGCCCCTCGCCGACTCGCCCGCCGCGGCGCCTCGGCTCGGGCCGCGCGAGCGGGAGCGGCGACCGGGCCGGTCCCGGGGATCTGTCACGGCGGGGGCGTCCCGGCGAGGGCCGCGAGATCGGCGTCGTCGAGCGTCGTCCCGTCGAGGGCGGTGATCGTCGAGTCGCCGGCCTCGGCCTGCTCGGCCTGCCAGACCGCCGGCTCGCCGGTGGGCTCGCCGATCCGGGCGATCGAGAACGTCACGCTCGGCGGGATCGAGGCGCCGATGGCGATCTCCGCGATCCGGTAGGGGGAGTCCTTCCGCTGGAGCGCGGCGTTGGCCTTCTCCTGGAGGATCGTGGCCTTGATGATGACGTCGGCGAGCACGCCCGGGTCGATCCGTTCGAGGGCGGTCGCGAGGCCGCGCTTGGCGACGTGGAGCTGTTGGCGGGCCTTCTCGGCAGTCGCCGGATCGCGGAGCGTCGCGGCCGTGCGCTCGGCCTCGGCGCCGACCGCCCGGCCCGCCTCGGAGGCGGTCTGGCGCGCCTGCTCGGCGGCCTGCCTGGCCCGCTCCAGGAAGCTCATCCGACACCTCCTCCGTCGGCGCGGGCGCGGGCGCCGCCGCCGCGCCGACGTCGCCGCGTCAGCGACGCCCGGTCAGGCGTGCTTGATCGTGATCCGCTCGATGATGTTGGCGACGTCCTCGCACTTGTCGATCGTGGACTCGAGGAGCGCGTAGACGTCCTTCCACCTGATGATCTCGACCGGGTCCATCTCCCCGGAGAAGAGGTCGGCGATCGCCTTGCGGGCGAGCTGGTCGCCCTCGTTCTCGAGGCGATGGACCTCGATCCAGTACGTGTCGAGGCCCTTGAAGCCCCGCAGGTGGCTCAGGGCGTCGTGCAGCTGCTCGCACTGCTTGACGATGATCGACGCCTGCTGGACGGCGACCGCGCTGGGGGCTTCGATCCGGTACAGGACGAACGTGTCGGCGCACTCCTCGACGTAGTCCAGGACGTCGTCGAGACCGCTGATGAGGGCGTAGATCTCCTCGCGGTCGAAGGGCGTGACGAACGTCGCCTCGAGGCGATGACCGATGTCGTGGCTGATCTCGTCGCCGCGATGCTCGGCGTCGCGGATCTCCCTGGCCCGCTGCTCGGGGGCGTCGTACGTCCGGAGCATCGCCTCGAACAGGCGAGCCGCGCCCAGGACGTTGGCGGCATCCTCGGCGAACAGGTCGAAGAAGCGCTCCTCCCGGGGGATCAGCCGCAGTCGCACGGGAGCAAGGGTACCGCCGGAGGCCGAGCGGTGTGCCATGCTCGCCCGCGTGGACCCGGTCGTGCTCGTCGTCATCGCGGCGCTGGTCGCCGCGCTCGCAGCGGCCATCGGGCTCGCGATCTCGCGGGGCCGGTCCGTCGACTCGGCCCGGGAGGCCCTCCGGGGCGCCCTCGCCGGGGACGGCCCGCTGAGGCCGGAGGACGACCTCGCCGACGGCGTCGGGCGCCTCCGACGCCGGGCCGAGAACGCCGAGTTCGCCCTCGGCCAACGCCTCCGCGACCTCGCCTACCTCGCCGACCTGGTCGGCGTCGGGATCGTCCGCCTGACCGACAGCCTGCAGGTTGAGGTCGCCAACACGGCGGCCCACGTCTTCCTCGGCCGGCCGCCCGGCTCGATGGTCGGCCGGACGGCGATCGAGGCCCTCGGCGATCACCGGATCGAGGCCGTCGCGATCACGGCCCGCGAAGCGGGCGCGGCGACCGACGAGGTCGCTCCACGTGACGGGGACGGTCCGACGCTCATCGTCCGAGCCCGCCGCTCGCCGATCCTCGGCGTGTGGCTCGTCCTGCAGGACGTCGCCGAGCTGCGCCGGCTCCAGCGGATCCGGGCCGAGTTCGTCGACAACCTGTCGCACGAGCTCCGGACGCCGCTCACGACGATCGGTCTCCTGACCGAAACCCTGGCCCGCGACGCCGACGCCGCCGGCGAGGCGGTGCCGCCGCGGATGCGGGAGCGGATCGGCAAGCTCGAGGTCGAGATCGCGAACGTCAGCCAGATGGTCGCCGAGCTGCTCGACCTGGCGCGGATCGAGAGCGGCGGCCCGCAGCTCCACCTCGACGACGTCGATCTCGGGCGGGTCGTGGGCGAGGCCGTCGAACGCCTCCGCCCGCTCGCGGAGCGGCAGGGCATCGGGCTGCGCACGGACGTCGCCGAGAGCCTGCCGCCCGTCCGTGGCGAGGCAGTGCGCCTCGGCCAGGTCGTGACGAACCTGGTCCACAACGCCATCAAGTTCAGCGCCTCCGGCTCCGAGGTCCTCGCCGCCGTCGCCCTCGAGGGCGAGGCGGTCGTGGTGCGGGTGGTCGACCACGGGATCGGCATCGATCCCGACGACCAGCGGCGGGTCTTCGAGCGCTTCTACAAGGCCGACCGGACCCGGGCGCACGGCGGGGGCACGGGCCTCGGCCTGGCGATCGCCCGCCACATCGTCGAGGGCCACGGGGGCGAGATCCGCGTCGAGTCCGAGCCTGGTCAGGGCTCGACGTTCATCGTGACGATCCCGGCCGTGCTGGCAGCCCCCGCGCCGCCCGCGCCGCTGGCCTCGGCGCTGCCGCTGCCCGATGGGCCCTGAGGAGTGAGATGCCGTCCATCCTGGCCGCGACCCTGAACGTCCGGAACATCGCCGACCGCTGGCCGGAGCGGCTGCCGCTCCTGCTGGCTGACATGGCCGCCCTGCAGCCCGACGTCATCGGCCTCCAGGAGGTGGTCTTCGCGGTCCAGCAGGATCGGCTGCTCGGGGCGGCCGGCGAGGCCCGCTACGTGACCCACCGGGGCTGGGCCGGCCGGCCGGAGTACGGCAACGCCATCCTGGCGCGTGTCGGAGGGACGCTCGCACCCCCGCAGGACGAGTCGGTCGCCGGGCCGGAGGCGAGCTCCGGAGCGGCCGAGCGCCTCGACCTGGGCCGCAACCGCTGTGCGTTGCGGCTGCCCCTGAGCGCCGGTGGTGGGGTGTCGTTCGCGTTCACGGTCACCCACCTCCACCACGCCGTCGCCGACGAGTCGGCGCGCGAGGAGCAGGCGCTCCAGCTCCTCGCCTGGCTGGGCGACAAGCCGGAGCCGGTGGCCCAGGTCGTCGTCGGCGACTTCAATGCCGAGCCGACGGAGCCGGCCTACGCCCGGATGGTCGGTGCCGGCTTCCGATCGGCCCACTCGGCGGCGAACGGCGTCGAGCCCGACGTGACGTGGCCATCCGGCATCCAGGCGCCGGGCATGGACACCGACGGCGACCCCGGTTGCCTCGACTACATCTGGGTCCGCGGCCCGATCGAGGTCGAGTCGTGCCGCGTCGTGTTCGATCGCCCCGCCGCCGAGGACCCGACGCTCTACCCGTCCGATCACGTCGGCCTGGCGGCGCGCCTGCGGATCGGCGCGTGACGACGCTCCGCCTGGCGCACCGGGGCGACTGGCGGGCGGCCCCCGAGAACTCGCTCGCGGCCATGGCGGCCGCGCTGGCGCTGCCCCGGTGCGACGGCCTCGAGTTCGACGTCCGCAGCTCGCGCGACGGCGTGCCCGTCGTCCTCCATGACCCCTCGCTGCGCCGCGTCCAGGGCATCGCGGCCGATGTCGCCGACCTGGCCGCCGTCGAGCTTGCCGGGCACGGGATCCCGAGCCTCGCGGCGGTCCTTGCGCTGGCGGGTCCCGAGCCGTTCCTCGATGTCGAGCTCAAGGGCGAACCAGCCCCGGCGGTCGTCCACGTGCTCGAGGCGGCACGCGGGCAGGCCCTGGAGCGCGCGGCGGTCTCGTCGTTCGAGCCACCGACGCTGGCGTGGCTCGGCCGCGAGCGACCCGGCTGGCCGCGCTGGCTCAATGCCCTCGACCTCGGCCCGCTGACCGTGGCGGTCGCGACCGACGCCGGCTGCTCGGCGGTCGCGGTCGCCTGGACCGCGATCGACGGAGCGGGCCTGGACCGCGCTCGACGAGCCGGGCTCGACGTCGCGGCGTGGACGGTCCGCGAGCTCGCGACCTACGAGCGCCTGGCGGGGCTCGGGGTCATCGCGATCTGCGCCGAGGCCGACGCCCTCGACGGCTAGGACGGCGCGGACGCCACGGGGATGCGGGCTGCGCCCGCCCCGCCTGCCCGCCGCTGGATGGCGGCGACGCCCCCGACGGCTCCCATGACGACGGCCGCGCCGAGCCACTGGATCGGCTCGAGTCGCTCACCGAGGGCGCCCGCCGCCGCGAGACCGAAGAGCGGGATCAGGTAGAACGACGTCGCGGCGACGGCGGCCGGAACCGTCCGCAGGGCGGCCAGGTAGAGCCAGTAGGCGAAGCCGTAGTAGAGGAGGCCGGAAACCACGGCGGAGGCGAGGGTCGCCGGGGTCACGGCGACGGGGGCGACGGCCCCGCCCACCAGGCTGGAGGCGACCACGAGCCCCGCGGCGAGGGCGAGCGCCCAGGTCTCCTGGGCGAGCACCACGGCGACGGTCGAGTCCGAGGCGCCGATCCAGCGTCTCGCGGCGACGGTGTAGACCGCGCAGCACAGCACGCCCGCCGCGCTCACGGT
This sequence comes from Candidatus Limnocylindrales bacterium, assembly GCA_035255225.1. GTDB lineage: Bacteria > Chloroflexota > Limnocylindria > Limnocylindrales > CSP1-4 > UBA5189. The sequence continues at coordinate 90 of DATEZX010000130.1, read as the reverse complement.
CATGCCGCCGAGCTGCCCGCTCGCGGCCGGGTCGAAGAGGACGAGCGCCACCCCCGACACGGCGACCCCGGAGAGGCCGATCAGCCATCC
>DATEZX010000129.1:0-6117 GCA_035255225.1 Candidatus Limnocylindrales bacterium | reverse complement strand
GGATGGCAACGGGAACCGGCCACTCTCGAGGAGGCCATCGACGCGTCGGCTCGTGGCGCGGATCTCCGCGGGGGCCAGGAGCTCGCGCAGTCGAGCGCCGAGGTCCGCATCGAGCCCCTCGCGGATCCGTGCCAGCCCCGCGAGCTCGTCGGCCGAGAACCGCTGGCCGCGCCAGCCCCACAGGACCGTCCGGAGCTTCGGCACGGACGAGAAGCAGACCCCATGGTCGACCCCGTGCACGTGACGCCCGCCATCGATCGGCAGGATGTGGCCGCCCTTGCGGTCGGTGTTGTTGACGATCGCGTCGAAGAGCGCGATCCGGCGCAGCCTCGGGTCGTCGCCGGTCAGGATCGCGACGACGTCAGCACCGGGATCGACCTCGACCCAGCGCTGGAGCATGCCCTCGCCGTATGGCCCGTCGCGCAGGACCGTCGACGGGACGATGGCCCAGCCGAGCGCCTCGGAGACCGCGAACGCCGCGACCTCGCGACGGGTCAGCGTCCTGACGGGGAAGTCGAACAGCGGTCGCTCGCCGGCGGTCGGCTTCCAGACGGCGTAGAACCCGCGGCCCAGGCCGTCCAGCGGGCTGTCGCCGCCGGGTACCCAGGCGAGCTTCTCCGCGGCAGCACCGCGGAGCCGGGCGAGGAGGGCGTTGTTGGACGACTCGACGAGCCGGCCGACAAGCTCGATCCGGCCGGACCGCAGGAGGTCGAGCTCGACCGCCGTGTGACCGGCGCCCGACGTGGCGTCCGCGGGCGCGCTCGCGTCGCTCGTCAGTTGACGTACTGCCCGTTCTTGCGCGGGCAGATGTGGCCGCCCGGATCGAGCGGGTTGCCGCACAGCGGGCAGGTCGGCCGCCCGGCTCGGACGACTCGATTTGCGCGCTCGACGAACGACCGCGCGGCGTCCGCCGTCAGGTGGACTCGCAGGAGGTCGGGCCCGTCCTCGTCGTCGTCATCGGCCTGGAGGGCCTCGATCGCCTCCTCGACGGACTCGACCTCGATCTGGGCGCGCGCCTCGACGAGGATGCGCTCGACCTGGCCGTCCCAGCCGAGGGTCAGCGAACCGGTCCGGAAGGCCTCGTTCAGGGGCTCGTCGAGGGGCCGCTCGTCGGGCTCGATCGGGGTCGACGGATCGGCGACGACTCCCTGGCGATCGAGCTCCACGAGGAGCTGGCCGAGCCGCTCGGCGAGGGCCGACACCTGGGTCTTCTCGATCACCACGCTGACCACGCGCTCGCCCGAGCGGGCCTGGAGGAAGAACGTCCGGTTGCCGGGCTCGCCGATCGTGCCGGTCGCGAAGCGATCGGGATCGTCGAAGGCGAAGAGACGACGGGGCATGCCGCGACTGTAGCGGGATTCGCGGCGGCGCCCGCCGGGCGCGCCCCGTCAGGCGACGTGGAAGCCGATCTTGTGATGGCCCCGCGCCCCGTCGGGGAACGGGGTCGTCACGTCTGCGGTCTGGACCTCGCCGCGAGCGTCCGTGGCTCGGACCTCGGCGACGTGGTCGCCCGTGGTGGCGTTCCATCGCAGGACCCACTGGACCCAGGTCGCCCTGGAGATCTCCTCCGAGAACAGCGCGGCCTGCCACGGCCCGCCGTCGATCGAGACCTCGACCCGGTCGATGCCGCGGTCCGGCGCCCAGGCGACGCCGGCGATGGCGGCGGGGCCTGCTTTCACGGTCGCCCCGTCGCGTGGGACGTCGATTCGCGACTGGGTGAGGATCGGCGCCTCCTTCGCCCAGCCGAGCCGGACCCAGTAAGCATCGAAGGCATCCATCGTCGTGAGCTCGATCTCGGACAGCCATTTCGTGGCCGACACGTAGCCATAGAGGCCGGGGACGATGAGCCGGGCCGGATAGCCATGGACCCGAGGCAGCGGCTGGCCGTTCATGCCGATGGCGATCAACGGGACCCGCAGCTCGTTCATGACCCAGGCCACCGGCATCCCGACCGTGAAGCCGTCCACGGACCGACCCACCAGCTGGGTCGCCGTCTTCTGGACGCCCGCCATGTCGAGGACGGTCCGCAACGGCACGCCGCGCCACGAGGCGTTTCCAACGAGGTTCCCGCCCACCTCGTTGGAGACGCAGGCGATCGTCACGTACTGCTCGATGATCGGCAGCTGGATCAGCTGGTCGTAGGTCAGGGTCACCTCGCGATCGACCAGGCCGTGGACACGGAGGGTCCACGTGGCGACATCGACGCTGGGGACGAGGAGCGCGGTGTCGATCCGGTAGAACTGCTCGTTGGGGACGACGATCGGGGTCAGGCCCTCGGCGGTGAGGTCGGGCGTCGAGATATCGGCTCCGTTCGGCAGGCTGGCCGGCTGCTGCGGCTCCGGGAACGGCGTCGAGGTGGTCGGCGCCGCGCTGCGCGCGGTGAGCGAGCGACCGAGCCCGACCGCGACGACCGACGCCGCCGCGATCCCTCCGCCGCGGATCAGCAGCCGCCGCCGCGCCCAGTCCGGCATGCCGCCCGCCGGCCCGGCAGGACTCCCTCCCTCCCGCGTCGGCGCGGCTCTGACGACCGCCGAGTCGAGCAGCCAGCCGAGCAGCGACGAGCCGACGAGGGTCTCCCCGGCGGCGACGAGGACGGCCACGGGGAGGCTCGACTCGGGATCGCGGAGCGAGGCGAGGAGACCGGCCACGGCGAAGGCTCCGATCGCCAGGCTGGCGGCGGTCGGGCGCCCGCGGCCCAGGACGCCGAGCCCGGCTCCGATCGCCAGCGCGACGATGGCGACGAGGACCTGGAGCGCCAGCTTGTCATTCGTCCCGAACAGTCCGACGACGAGATCCTTCGCGCCCGGAGGCTGGTAGTCGACCACGACCTGCCCGACGGCGACGAGCGGCGATGGTCCTCCGGTGAAGCCGGCCGCCAGCTCGCCCACGGCGAGCGCGGCGCCGACGGCGATCGCGCCGACCAGCGCGGCGGCCGGGGCCGGGACGCGCCCGGCCGAAGGCGTCGCAGGAGCGGCGGTTGGGGTGTTCGGGACGCTGCTCATCGATGGGACGCTCGTCGGACGTGTGACGGGATCGCGACAGGCCGGATCAGCCGGCGCCGGCCTTGTCGAGCCGGCCAAGGATGTTCGACTCAAGCTGGAGGATTCGCTGCTCGAGGGCCTCGACTCGTTCGAGGATCTGCTGGTTGCCCTTGAGGAGCTCGAGGTTCTGGCGGTCCTCCTTGTCGGCCTCGGCGGCGGTGTGCTCGAGCGTCATCCGGTCGCGGATGGCCGCTCGGTTGCCCGCCAGCAGGATGAGCGGCGCGGCGTACGCCGCCTGGGTCGAGAACGCCAGGTTCAGGAGGATGAACGGGAAGATGTCGAAGTTGAAGAGCAGCAGCACGTTGCCGCCGATCCAGATCAACACGATCACGGTCTGGATGGCGATGAAGTTCCAGCTGCCCATGAAGCCCGTCACCCGGTCGGCGATCCGCGCCCCCAGCGGCGCGTCGTCGTACATCGCCCGGTTCACCGGATGGTGGTGTGCCTGCCCGCTCGCCATTCGCGCCTCCTCGTCGCCGCCCGATGTGCGGATCATGCCTCCACAGCCGCCAACGGGTGCGCGATCATGGGTGCGATGCCGGATCTATCAGTCCAGCTCGACTTCGCGGCCCGCCTGGTCGTTGCCGCGGCGCTCGGCGCGCTGGTCGGAGCGGAACGTGAGATCCACGGTCACCCGGCCGGCATCCGGACGCACATGCTCGTCGCGCTCGGCTCGGCGCTGTTCACGGTCCTGTCGATCCACGGCTTCGGCCAGGGTCCGGGCAGCGGGATCGACCCGACCCGCATCGCCGCCCAGATCGTGACCGGCATCGGCTTCCTGGGCGCGGGCGCCATCCTCAAGGACGGCGTGGTCATCCGCGGCCTGACGACGGCCGCCAGCCTCTGGGCGACAGCGGCGGTGGGGCTCGCCACCGGCGCGGGGGAATACGTCATCGCGGTGGCCGCCGCGGCGATCATCCTCGTGAGCCTGTGGCCGATCAATGCCCTGGCCGAGCGCCTCCACGGCACGACCCTCCCGGAGGTCCAGCTCCGCCTGTCGCTGACGCACCTCGAGTCGCTCGGCGAGATCTCGGCGGCCCTGGCGGATCGCAAGGTCGAGCTGGCCTCGATCGCGACCCAGCGTGTCGGGCGCGACAGCTACCGGGCCGACCTGTCGTTGCGGAGCCGAACCGCGCAGTCGATGGCCGCGGCCCTCGAGGCGATCGACGCCCTGCCCGGCGTCGACGTCGTCTCCTCGAGCCAGGCCGACTGAGGGTCCGGATGAGCGCGGGCGCGCCGCGCCCGCAGCGGGCGCGCGACCTCGGGATCGTCATCGGCGAGGGCCGCCCCGGCCCGCAGAACGCGATCACCGACGTTCGCGGCGTCCGCGTCGGGCACACGACCCTCATCTCGGGCGAGGGGCCGCTCGTCGTCGGCCGCGGGCCGATCCGCACGGGCGTGACGGTGATCCTGCCGCACGACGGCGACCCGTGGGCCGAGCCGGTCTTCGCCGGGTCATTCGCCCTCAACGGCAACGGCGAGCTGACCGGCCTGCCGTGGATCGCCGAAGCCGGGCTGCTCCACGGCCCGATCGGCCTGACGAACACCCTGTCGGTCGGGCTGGTGCGCGACGCGCTCGCCTCCCACGGCCTGCGGGCCCGCGGCGCGCACGGGCTGGACTGGGCCCTGCCGGTCGCGGGCGAGACGTGGGATGGCCAGCTGAACGACATCGCCGGTGGCCACGTCCGGCCGGAGCACGTCGACGCCGCGCTCGCAGCCGCCGAGGCGGCGCCGCTCGGCGCCGCGGTCCCGGAGGGCGGAGTCGGCGGGGGAACAGGGATGGTCTGCCACGAGTTCAAGGGTGGCATCGGGACCGCCTCGCGGGTCCTCGCCGGCGAGGCCGGCGGCTGGACGGTGGGAGTCCTCGTCCAGGCCAACTACGGACGCCGCGACCTGCTGCGGATCGACGGCGTGCCGGTCGGCCAGGCGATCAGCATCGACGAGGTCCCGTCGCCCTACGGGCAGGCACGACGACGGGGGTCGGACGGGTCGATCATCGGGATCGTCGCGACGGACGCGCCGCTCCTGCCCCACCAGTGCCAGCGCGTCGCCAGGCGGTTCGCCGTCGGGCTCGCTCGCGTCGGCGGGATCGGCGCCACGACGTCGGGCGACCTGTTCCTGGCCTTCGCGACGGGCAACCGGGGGATGCCGCCCGCCGAGACGGAGGGCGTGGCGATCGCCGGCGAGCGGCCGGGCGTCCTGCCACTGCGGGGCCTCGCCGACCGGGCCCTCGACCCGATCTTCGAGGCGACCGTCGAGGCGACCGAGGAGGCCATCGTCAACGCCCTCGTCGCCGCCGAGACGATGACCGGGCGAGACGGCATCACCGCCCCCCGGCTGCCCCACGAGCGGCTCGTCGAGGTCATGCGCGCGGCCGGGCGTCTGCGAGGGCATCCCTAGACATTCGGTGCAGCAACAGACATCATGTCTAGGTACATGGCGGCGAGAAGCGCCCGCGTCCGGCTCGGGCGCGCGGCCGAGATGCTGGGCGTCTCCGCGGACACCGTCCGGCGCTGGGTCGACGCCGGCCAGCTGGACGCCGTCCGCTCCTCCTCGGGCCAGCGCCTCGTCGCGCTGGCCGCCATCCAGCGGGTCCTGGACGAGCGGCGTCGCGCGATGACCGGCGGTCGCGCGGCGCTCGAGGCGACCACCACGTCCTCGGCCCGGAACCGGTTCGCGGGGATCGTGACCCGAATCCAGAAAGACTCGGTCGCGGCCGTCGTCGAGGTCCAGGCCGGGCCGCACCGCCTCGTCAGCCTCATGACGGCCGAGGCGGTCGACGAGCTCGGCCTCGAGGTCGGCCGCGAGGCCGTATGCCTCGTCAAGGCGACGAACGTCATCGTCGAGCTCCCGCAGCCCCGCCGCTGAGCCCGGTGGACGCCACCCTGCTCCTCGCCGCGGCGTTCTTCGCCGCGGCCGTCCTGTATGCGTCGGTGGGTCACGCCGGGGCCTCGGCCTACCTCGCGGCGATGGCGCTCGTCGGGGTCGCGCCGACGACCATGCGTCCGACGGCCCTGGCGCTGAACATCCTCGTGGCGACGATCGTCACGGTCCGATTCCACCTTGCCGGCCAGCT
>DATEZX010000128.1:0-5810 GCA_035255225.1 Candidatus Limnocylindrales bacterium | reverse complement strand
GGCCCGCGCGCCTCATTCGGCGCGTGGGTCCGCCAGGGGGTACTCCCGGGGGATGGTGCCTCGCCGCGCCGCCCGTGACGATCCGGTCGCGTCCCGCCAGCCCCAGCCACCCGAAGGGTGTCGTTCCATCCAGACGCTCGCCCGGTCCCGCGCCGGTGACGGCGCCAGCCCCGCGACCTCGCCGACCGCCGAGCCGGCTGCCTCGCGGTACCCGCCGATCTCCGCGCACCTCGGCAGCTCGGGGGAGTCGCGGGCGGTGTCGCTCGCCGGCCATCGCCGCCGCGGCCTGCGCCGCCTGGTGGAGCACGACCCGGTCGTCGCCCTGTCGTTCGCGATCGCCCTGTCGGTCATCGTCATGCTGGCGCTCGACGGGCCGCGCGAGATCTGGGCCACGATCGCCCTCACGGCCGGCTTCCTGGCCCTCGAGCTCTTGCTCGCGCGCCTGCCATCCGACGTGCCGCTCTCGCTCCCCCTCCGCTTCGGGCTCGTGTTCGCCTACATCCCGCTCGCGGGGTGGTCGATCGATCCGGGCGGCGGCTGGCCCGTCAACGCGCTGATGATCCCCGGGGTGGCCCTCGCCGCCGCGCTGTGGTCCAACGGGCTGCGCTTCGTGTTCGGGGTGATCGCCATCCTCATGATCGCGGCCCTCTGGCCCGACGGGGCGCCGATCGAGCTGAGCCGCCGGCTGGTCGCGCTGTCGATGGCCGCCGCGGTGACCGCCATCGGCAGCCGGCGCGTCGTCACGTCGCTCGAGCGCTCGCGCGACCGGCTCCGGCGGGCGCAACGGCTGCAGCGACGCCGGTCCCGCCAGCTCGGGGCCGTCGAGGGCGTCGGCCGGATCCTCGCCCGCGAAGGGGCGTCGAGCGAGGCGCTGGACGCCGTGGTCGGCCTGCTCGACACGACGTTCGGCTACCGCTACCCGTCGATCTACCTGTGCGATGGCGGCATCCTGCGGCTGGGCGCGCAGCGCAACTACGTGACCCCGATCGAGGAGCTCCCGGTCGATCGCGGGATCATCGGCCGGGTCGCCCGGACGCGCGAAGCCGTGTGCCTGCCGGACGTGACGAGCGACCCCGACTACGTCGCGGCCGATGACGAGGTGGCCGGCGAGATCAGCCTCCCGCTCCTTGCCGGCGACGACCTGCTCGGCGTCCTCAACGTCGAGATGGGCCGCAGCCATCGCCTCGACGCCGAGGACTTCGCGACGATGCAGATCGTGGCCGACCGCGTCTCGGCCGCCCTGGCCCTCGGCCGGGAGCGCCAGAAGCTGACCGAGCGAGCCGGGCTCATGGACCAGCTCGCCTCGTTCTCGAGGAGCCTCGGGCGGAGCCTCGATCCCGAGACGGTCCACGAGCAGGTCGCGGCGGGGGCGTCGAGGGTCATTCGCGCCGACATGGTGGCGCTCATCCTCCGTAACCCGGACGACGAGTACCGGATCGCGGAGGTCGAGGGTCGCGATCGCCAGGTGGTCGGCGTCCGGATCAAGCCGGGCGAGGGGATCTCCGGCCGGGCGATCGCCGCCGGGACCCTCGTGGCCGACGATCGCCTCGAGCGCCGGCACTTCCCGAAGGAGGCGTCCCATGTCCGGCTCGCGGACACCGTGGCGGCGATGAGCGCCCCGCTCGTCGGCGACGCCGGCGTCGTCGGGGCGCTGTCGTGGTTCCGAGACGACCTCTCGCGCCCCTTCAGCGACCAGGAGCGCGAGGTCGCGGCGCTGCTCGCGAGCCAGGTCGCGCTCGCGATCACCAACGCCGAGCTCCACCACGCCACCGAGCTGGCCGCCGTGACCGACGGCCTCACCGGGCTGAACAACCGCCGCTACTTCGATGCCGCGATGGCCCGGGCCGAGGCCGCCCGGAAGCGCGAGGCCGAGGCCGACCGCCGGCCACGCTCGGCGATCATGTTCGACCTCGACCACTTCGGCCAGATCAACAAGCTCCACGGCCACCAGGTCGGGGACGGTCTCCTCAAGGCCTTCGCCGAGGTCCTCCGGCGTCGCCTCCGGGCCAGCGACCTCGTGGCCCGCTACGGGGGCGAGGAGTTCGTCGCCATCCTGGACGGCACGACCCGGGTCGAGGCGATGCGCGTCGCGGAGCAGATCCGCGAGGCGTTCGCGGGCGTTCGGGTCGTCCTGCCGGATGGCTCGGCGTTGGGCTGCACGGCGTCGGCCGGCTGCTCGGCCCTCCTGCCGTCAGAGACGGCCGGCTCGGCGGTCATCGAGCGGGCGGACGTCGGCCTCGCGATGGCCAAGGCCAGCGGCCGGAACCGGGTCGTCGCGGCGTAGTCGGCCTGGTCGCGTCGTCGCGCCGCAGGCGTGGCTGGACCGCCTGGCGGCGCCAGGCCTCGTGACCCGTTGAGTCGCCGCTAGCCCTCGGCCAGGGGCACCCCCAGGACGTTGAACCCGCCGTCGACGTAGACGACCTCGCCGGTGACGGCGCTCGACAGGTCGGAGGCGAGCCACAGGGCGGTCTTGCCGACGTCCTCGATCGTGATGTTCGAACGCAGCGGTGCGACCTCGGCGAACGTGCCGTACATCCGCTTGAAGCCCGCGATCCCGGCCGCGGCGAGGGTCCGCACCGGCCCCGCGCTGATCGCATTGACCCTGATGCCGTCCGGGCCGAGATCGGCGGCGAGGTACCGGACGATCGCCTCGAGGGCCGCCTTCGCCACGCCCATGACGTTGTAGTGGGCGACGACCTTCTCGGCGCCGTAGTAGGTCAGGGTCATGACCGACGAGCCGGCATGAAGCAGGGGTCGGGCCTCACGGACCAGGGCGACGAGCGAGTAGGCCGACACGTCCATCGCCAGGCTGAAGCCGTCGCGTGACGTGTCGACGAACGCGCCATCGAGGTCCTCGCGCCGGGCGAAGGCCAGGGCGTGGACGAGGATGTCGATGTCGCCGTACCTCGCCCGCCACTTGTCCATCACCCCCCGGACCTGGTCGTCCGACTGGACGTCGGCGGGCTCGACGAAGTCGGCGCCGATCGACGCGGCGAGCGGCCGGACGCGCTTCTCGATGAGGCCCTCGACCGACGAGAAGCCGACGATCGCGCCCTCGTCGTGAAGGGCCTTCGCGATCCCCCAGGCGATCGAGTGATCGTTCGCGACCCCGAAGACCAGGGCCTTCCTGCCGTCGACGAGACCCATCGCGCTCCCTTCCGTGCTGGACCTCGGATGGTGCCACCGCCGGGGGACGGCGACCGATCGATCCGTGCATGGCCGCATCGATCCGTCGAGGTCGGCGCCGGCTCCGCCTACCATCGGCCGGGATGCCGACCTCAGGCGCGACGCCGTCGCATGACCTCGCGGCAGCGCTCGCGGGCGTGCGGGCCTTCGTCCTCGACGCCGATGGCGTCCTCATCTATCGCGGCGCGCCGATCGAGGGCTCCGTCGCGGCGGTGGCGGCGCTCCGACGGCGTGGGATCCCGTACCGCGTCGTGACCAACTACTCGTCGACCCACCGCGACACGCTCGCGGCGCGGTTCTCGGCCGCCACTGGCCTGCCTCCCGAGCCCGAGCGGATCATCACGGCCGCGTCGGCGGCGGCGATCTACACCGCGACGCACCACCGCGGCGCAGCCCTGTTGGTGCTCGCATCGCCGGACGCGCTCAGGGAGTGGGCGGGCCAGAACGTCCTCTCGGCCGACGCGGCCGACGACGACGCAGCCCGCGTGGCGGCGGTCGTCATCGGCGACGCCGGCGACGAGCTGTCCTTCCGGAACCTCGACATCGCCTTCCGCCACCTCCGGGCCGGCGCCGAGTTCGTGGCCATGCATCGGAACCCGTGGTGGGTCACCCGGCGAGGGCCGACCCTCGACGCCGGCTCCGTCGTGGCCGGGCTCGAGTTCGCCCTCGGCCGGAAGGCGCTCGTCTGCGGCAAGCCCTCGCCGATCGTGTTCCGGGAGGCCGTCGCCGAGCTGCGAGGAGACGTCGTCGCGGCCGGCGCGCCGCCGCTTCGGCTCGGCGAGGTCGCGATGGTCGGCGACGACCCGAGAGCCGACGTTGCGGCGGCCCGTCGCGTCGGGCTCCGCGGGTTCCTCGTCCTCAGTGGCAAGACCGATCCCGCCGCGGCGCGAGCCGTCGCGGGCCACGTCGGTCGGGACGGCGTGGCGGCGTCACTCGCGGAGATCGTCGCGGCGCTGGCGTAGACTGGCCGCACGTCCAGGCGCCGGGCCCGATCTCGCCCGCGTCGCCGCGCACATCCCGTGGCAGCCGATCGTGGAGACCCGACGATGACCACCGAGACCCAGCCCAAGGGCCGCTTCAAGATCACCTACGCGACGCTCCGGAACGACAACGAGGAGCTCCACGCGCTGTACGAGGCGGGCGTCGAGCAGTCCAGGGCCAAGCTCGGCGGCCACTATCGGAACTACATCGACGGCCAGTGGGTCGACGGCTCGGCCGGGACGTTCGAGGTCCGTTCGCCGATCGATGGCGAGATCCTCGTCGGGACCTTTGCCAAGGGCGACCGAGCCGACACGAAGCGGGCGATCGCATCTGCCCGCAAGGCCCAGGTGGCGTGGCGCCACCTCCCGTGGCAGGAGCGGGTCGCCCTCGTCAAGCGGGCCGGCGACCTGATCTCCGAGCGCCAGATGGTCTACAGCGCCGACATGGCCTACGAGGTCGGCAAGAGCCGGCTCGAAGCCCTCGGTGAGGTCGAGGAGGCAGCCGACCTGCTGCGCTACTACGCCAGGACCGTCGAGGACAACCACGGCTACGACCACGTCATGGACAACCTCGGCGACGCCGCGGTCCACACCCGCTCGGTGCTTCGCCCGCACGGCGTGTTCGCCGCGATCTCGCCGTTCAACTTCCCGATGGCCCTCGCGGCAGGCCCGACGGCCGCCGCCCTGCTGGCCGGGAACGCCGTCGTCTTCAAGCCCGCCTCGGCCGCCCCGCTCTCGGGCGTGAACCTCATCCAGGCCTACGCGGACGCCGGCATCCCGTCCGGGGTCATCAGCCTCGTGATGGGCCCCGGCGAGACGGTCGGCGACGAGCTCCAGACCAATCCCGAGGTCGACGGCCTGGCCTTCACCGGGTCGTACGACGTCGGGTTCAAGCTGTACAAGAGCTTCGCCGTCAAGTGGCCGCGGCCGTGCATCATCGAGATGGGCGGCAAGAACCCCGCCATCGTGTCCCGCAAGGCCGACCTCGAGGAGGCGGCCGAGGGGATCATGCGCTCGGCCTTCGGGTTCGGCGGCCAGAAGTGCTCCGCCAACTCGCGGGTCTACGTCGAGCGGCCGGTCCACGATGAGCTGGTCCGCCTGCTCGTCGAGAAGACCGAGAAGATCACGATCGGCGACCCGATCAAGCGCGAGAACTGGCTCGGCCCCGTGATCGACGAGCGGGCGGTCGGCAAGTATCAGCAGGCCATCGCCGAGGCCCGCCGCGACGGCCGCGTCCTGACCGGCGGCGAGCACCTGACCGACGGGCCGCTGGCGCGCGGCCACTACGTCGAGCCGGCCGTCGTCGGCGGCCTGCCAACGTCGCATCGGCTGTTCCAGGACGAGCTGTTCGTGCCGTTCACCGCGGTCGCCCCGGTCGATTCGCTCGACGAGGCCCTCCGCCTCGCCAACGACAACCTCTACGGCCTCACGGCCGGCGTCTACAGCGAGGACCCGGCCGAGGTCGAGCGGTTCCTCGACGAGATCCACGCCGGGGTGCTGTACGTCAACCGCCGCGCCGGCGCCACGACCGGCGCGTGGCCCGGCGTCCAGGCCTTCGGTGGCTGGAAGGGCTCGGGCTCGACCGGCAAGTCGGGGCTGTCGATGTACTACGTCGCACAGTTCATGCGGGAGCAGAGCCACACC
>DATEZX010000127.1:0-2733 GCA_035255225.1 Candidatus Limnocylindrales bacterium | reverse complement strand
CCCGCGCCCGTCTCGCGCGGCCACGCCCCACGCTTGAGGAACCCCCGCCCTGGGCATGCTCGACCGCCTCCTCGGCCTGTTCTCCCGCGACATCGGGATCGATCTCGGGACCGCGAACACGCTCGTTCACGTCCGGGACCGTGGGATCGTCATCTCCGAGCCGTCGGTCGTCGCGATCGAGGCGCGCACGAAGCGGGTCCTGGCCATCGGCGCCGAGGCCAAGCGGATGGTCGGCCGCACCCCGGCCAGCATCATCGCCGTCCGGCCGCTGCGCGACGGCGTCATCAGCGACTTCGACGTGACCGAGCAGATGATCCGGTACTTCGTGGACAAGGTCCACGATCGGATCGGGCTCCTGCCACGGCCCCGGATGATCATCGGCATCCCGTCCGGCGTCACCGAGGTCGAGAAGCGGGCCGTCCTCGACGCGGCCCTCAACGCCGGCGCCCGATGGGCGCGGCTCATCGAGGAGCCGATGGCCGCCGCGATCGGCGCCGGGCTTCCCGTCAGCGAGCCGTCGGGCAGCCTGGTCGTCGACATCGGCGGCGGCACGACAGAGGTGGCCGTCATCAGCCTCGGCGGGATCGTCGTCAGCCGGAGCATCCGGATCGGCGGCGACGAGATGGACCAGGACATCGTCAACTTCGCGCGCCGCGAGTACAACCTCTTCCTGGGTGAGCGGACCGCCGAGGACATCAAGATCGCCATCGGCTCCGCATACCCCGGCGAGTGGGACCAGCAGCGGGTCAACCTCCGCGGCCGCGATCTGCTGACTGGCCTGCCGCGGAGCGTCGAGGTCGGAGCCGACCAGGTCCGCGAAGCCATCGAGCCCTCGGTCATCCAGATCGTCGACACGATCCGCGACACGATCGAGGAGACCCCGCCCGAGCTCGTCGCGGACATCATGGATCAGGGCATCGTCCTCGCCGGCGGCGGCGCGCTCCTCGCTGGCCTCGACCGCCGAGTCGCCGAGGCGACCCAGATGCCGGTCCACGTCGCCGACGACCCGCTGACCTGCGTCGTCCGCGGGACCGGCGAGGTGCTCGAGGACCTCGAGGCGATGCAGCGCGTCCTCGTCACGGAGACGTACTCCCGGCCGCTCCACTAGCTCCCGGAGGGCGCCGCGATGAGTGGGACGTCAGCGCCGAGCGGCCTGTTCGCCAACCGCGTGACCCGACGCCGGGTCACGAGCTACGCGGCCTTCCTCGTCGCCTCCGTCATGCTCATGGCGGTCTCCGGCAATCCCGTCGTGCGCGATCTCCAGAACGGCGTGGCATTCGCCTTCCGGCCGTTCGAGGTCGGCGTCGACGAGGTCGCCCGGGACGTCAAGTCGATCGGCGCCGCGCTCGCCGACATCGATCAGCTGCGACGCGACAACGATGCCCTCCGAGCCGAGAACGATCGGCTCCGGCTGGAGAACCAGGCAGCGGCCGAGGCGCGTCGCGAGAACGACCTCCTGACCGGCCTCCTCCAGCTCCAGCAGGGCCTCGACTTCCAGACCCTGGCGGCGACGGTCATCGGCCGCGAGACCTCCGAGTCGCGGCACGTGGTCGTCATCGACCGCGGCTCCAACGACGGGATCAAGGTCGGCCACGTCGTCATCGCGGCGGGCGGCGCGCTCGTCGGCCGGGTCATCGACGTCGGGCCGACCTTCTCGCAGGTCCTCCTCATCAGCGACGAGACCTCGACGGTGATCGGCCAGCTCATCTCGTCGGCGGCGACGGGCAAGATCGTCGGCCAGCCCGGTGGCGCGCTGGTCATGCAGGACGTGGATGCGACGGTCGCGGTCCCGATCGGCGAGGAGGTCTTCACGGCCGGCATCGAGCTGAGCGGCGGGCTTCGATCGCCATATCCGAAGGGCCTCCTCGTGGGCCAGGTCTTCGACGTCTCGCGCGACCCGAATGAGGTCGTCCAGACCGTCTACCTCCAGCCGGCGGCCCCGCTCGACCGGCTCGAGTTCGTCCTCGTCATCACCGACTATCAGGGCGGCCTCGGCGGCGCGACCGAGTCGCCGTTGCCGTGCCAGCCCACGCCCAGCGGCGTGCTCCCCAACGAGGACGTGCCCTGCTCCACGGCGGCCCCCTAGCCGCGGCCGAGCCCCGATCGGGTCCGGTCGGACCAGCCAGGCTCGGACATCGTCGGACTGCGCCGGACCGCACCCGACCACCTCGCACCGCAGCCAATCGCACTGCTCCCCAACGGACCCGCCAGTACCACCCCGATGGGTACGTTCGTACGGCTGGGAGGAGCGGCCGACGCCGCCTAGCGTGGCAGGTCCCTCGGCCACCGCGCCGCGCGGACGCGCGGCCGGCTCCCGGGACGGTCTGGTGGACGAAACCCGTTGCACCGAGCCAGCCGCCGCTCCACCGCCCGCTCCGCCTTCGGCCTGGTCGCAGCCGTGGTCATCGCCCTGCCCGCCGCGTGGCCCGCCACTGCGGCGTCGGCGGCCTTCGCGACGTCGGACTCCCGCGCGGGCGCCGACACCGCGGCGCAACAACTGGCGGCTGGAGGCGCGACGCCGGCCGGGAGCGGTCCTGCGCGCGACGCCGCGAGCGGCACCGCCGCCGACGCCCCGCCGGGCGGCCCGCTCCAGCCCTCGGCCCAGTACCTCGACTCGCTGGCCCACGCCACGGACCACATCGACTTCCAGCCGGGCGGCCGGGTCACGATCCCGTTCCGGCCGCGAGCCGACGACACGTGGCAGGTCGACGGCGGCCGGGCCAGGCCCCTTCC
>DATEZX010000126.1:0-7939 GCA_035255225.1 Candidatus Limnocylindrales bacterium | reverse complement strand
GGCGAGATCAAGGGCATTGAACCGCGCCTTGCCAGCGAGGGCCTCGGCGATGCCGCGAAGGATCTGGCTGGTGATGACCCCCGAGTTGCCGCGGGCGCCCATGAGCGCCCCGAACGCGGCCGCAGACGCGATCCGCTCGGCACTGCCCGACGGGCCGAGCGCCTCGGCCTCGTCGAGGGCGGCTCGCACGGTGGCCATCATGTTGGAGCCGGTATCGCCGTCCGGGACCGGGAAGACGTTCAGGGCATTGACCTCGTCGACGTGGGCCTCGAGGTCCGCGACGGCGGCCCGGAACGCCCCCAGGAGGCCTGCTCCATCGCAAGCCCGGCGGGCCATCAGCGGGGCCCCTCGCTCATCTACGCCCGCCAGTGGCCCGACGCCGGACGCTCACGCGACGTCGGTACCGCTGTCGGCGAGCTCGGACGAGCCAGTGGCCGTCGATGCCGGCGGTCGTGGCGGCTGGCTCGCGGGCCGGACGGAGAGCGCCGCGACGCGGATCGTGAGGCGGTCGACCTCGCGCCGAAGCGCTCGTCGGATCGCGAATCGGACCGCCGAATCGACCTGCCGGGCGACCTCGGCGATGGGCACGCCGTGCGCGACGCGGAGCCGCAGGTCGATCGCGATGCCGCCGCCAGCGAGCGAGACGCGGACGCCCGCCGGGCGGCCCGTCATCGTGCCGAGCCAGCGGGCCAGCCTCGAGCCGCCGAGGTCGACGACCCCGTACGATCCCAGCGTGACGGTCCGAACGATGTCGGTGACCGCGCGGCGCGTGGCGAGCGCCTGGCCCGCCAGACGATCGTCGGCCACGGCTGCCTCCCTCGCTCCGGCCCGGAACGGGTCCGCCGGGAACCGCCGGAGCGCGTGGTATAGTACCGCCCCGCTCGGGCCCGACCGGCCCCGGCGCCCGATCGAACATCCCCTCGAGGACCCGATGGCCCGTTCCTGCGCGATCTGCGGCAAGGTGTCGATGGGCGGGTACAACCCGCAGTCGTCCGGCATGAACCGAGTTCGAGCCCACCGCCGCTACCAGCCCAACCTGCAGCCGCTGACGATCGTCGAGAACGGCGTCGCGACGCGGGTCTTGGCCTGCACGCGCTGTCGCCGGACCCAGACGAAGTCGGCCCGCTAGGCCTTCCCACCCCCGGCGGACGCCGCGGGCACCCGGCACTTCCGCCGTACTGCTCGGGCTGAGCGCTTACCGGTCCGCTGCGGCCGCCGGTCTCGGCGTCAGCGTTCGGCGCTGTCGAGCCAGATCGTGAAGGGCCCATCGTTCACGAGCTCGATGGCCATCACCTCCCCGAACCGCCCGGTCTGCACGTCGGTCACGCCGGCGGCCCGCAGGGCCTCGGCGAAGCGGCGATAGAGGGCCTCGGCGACCAATCCCGGGGCGGCCCGGGTGAAGCCGGGCCGCCGGCCCCGTGAGGTGTCGGCGTAGAGCGTGAACTGGCTCACCACGAGCGCCGCGCCACGGACGTCCAGGATCGAACGATTGGTTCGCCCGGCCTCGTCGGCGAACATCCGCAGCTCGGCGACCTTCGTCGCCAGCGCATCGGCCGTCGCCCCGTCGTCGCCGTGGCCGACCCCGACCAGCGCCAGCACCCCGGGGCCGATGGCCGCGACCGGCGCCCCGCCGATGGTCACCGACGCCTGCCGAACGCGCTGGAGCAGGACCCGCACTCAGGCCTCGCCCTCGAGCTCGCGGCGTCGTGTCGCGAACCGGGCAGCCACGGCAGCCTCCGATGATGCGGGCAGGAGGACGTCCCAGTGGCGATGGTCGTCGTCGGCCTCGGGCGAGGCGGCCCGGCTTCGGAACAGGAGGACCGGCACCCCCGAAGCCTCGATCTCGCGCTGGAGCCGCTCCGCCCGCGTCCGCGGCAGCGATGCGAAGGTGACCATCGCGTCCCGCGGGATCGGCGGCTTGCCGGCGTTCAGCTGGTACTGGTAGCCCTCGTCGGCGAGGGCTCGGATCAGGCGGATCTCACGACCCATGTCGTGGCCCTCGACCCACAGTGCCGAGCCGACCACGAGGATGTCGACGCCGAGGCCGCCGGCGAGCTCGGCAGTCTCGCGGTTGACCCCGCCGTCGATGTGGACCTCGCCGCCATAGAGCTTGTGCTCGAGCAGCGCGCGCGCCGGCAGGAGCTTGGCCCGCGCGACGTCGGCCATGAAGGCCTGGCCACCGAAGCCCGGCTCGACGGTCATGACCATGACGATGTCCAGCAGCTCGCGATGCGGCTCGAGGGCCGCCAGCGCCGTCTTCGGTCGGAGGGCCAGGCCGGCCGCTCGACCGGCGGCGCGGATCCGGCGGAGCGTCGGTTCGATCGGTTCCCGAATCTCGACGTGGATGGTGATCGAGTCGCAGCCGGCGTCGAGGTACTCGTCGAGGTAGCGGCCCGGCTCGGCGATCATGAGATGGGCGTCGAACGGCAGCCGCGTCCGCCGCCGGAGGGCCTTGATCGTCTTCGGCCCGAACGTCAGGTTCGGGACGAAGTGGCCGTCCATGACGTCGAGGTGGATCCGGTCAGCACCCTCCCGCTCCGCCCGCCGGATGGCGTTGGCGAGGTTGCCGAGGTCGGCGTCGAGGATGCTGACCGCGACGCGGGCGCGACCCCTGGGGGTATCCGGCGGGGCGGTCGGGCGACGCCTGACGGTCACGTCTCGCGCCGCCTCACCCGGCCGCTCGCGCCACGACCGCGTCGACCAGCTCCGTCCGCTCGCCCCGGAGCGCGGCGAGGCTCGCCTGCTCGAGCCGACGGCGGCGCCAGGCGACCGCCGCCGGGGCCGGCTGGCCCGCCCGGTCGGCGGCGAGCTGGCCGCACGCGGCGCCGACGTCCTGGCCGCGGTTGCCGCGGATCGTCACCGGGATCCCGGCCGCCCGGATCCTGGCGGCGAAGCGCTCGAGGGCGCCCGGGGAGCTGGCCTGCCACGGCGTGTGAGCGACCGGATTCATCGGGATGAGATTGACGTGGGCGAGGTCGCCGCGGAGGAGGTCGGCCATGGCGTCGGCGTCGCCATCGGTGTCGTTGATGCCGGCGATCATGACCACCTCGTAGCTGATCCGGCGCCCGGTCGCGACCGCGTGCTCGCGGGCAGCGGCGACGACCTCGGCCACCGGCCAGCGACGGTTGAGGGGGACCAGCACGTCGCGCAGCGGGTCCCGCGCAGCATGGAGGCTGATCGCCAGCGTGAACTGGGCGCCGAGGGCGGTCAGGCGCCGGATTCCGGGCACGACGCCAGAGGTCGAGACCGTGATGTGTCGAGCCCCGAGCCCGAACCGCGCCGGGTCGTTGAGCGCTTCGACCGCCTCGAGGACCCGATCGAGGTTCATGAGCGGCTCGCCCATGCCCATGAACACGACGTTGGTCAGCCGGCGGCCATCGCGTGCCAGGCGGCGACTGGCGCCCCTGACCTGGTCGAGGATCTCGGCCGTGAGGAGGTCGCGCCCGAAGCCGAGCTCGCCGGTCGCGCAGAACGGGCAGCCCACCGCGCAGCCGACCTCGCTCGAGATGCACAGGGTATGGCGCTCTCGGTGCCCGGGCCCGCCAGGGAAGTGCATCAGGACCGACTCGATCGTGGAGCCGTCGGCGAGGTGGTGGAGGGCCTTCTCCGTGCGGCCGCCGTCGGCGATGGTGAGGTCGGTCGAGGCCATCGTGTCCCACCGGAGCTCCGTGTCGAGGGCGGACCGCAGGCTCGCGGGCAGCGTGGTCACGTCGGCGGGTCGCCCGGCGTCGGAGCGCCAGATCGCGTCGAGGACCTGGCGGGCCCGGAACGGCGGGTGGCCGCGTTCTGCGAGCCAGGCGGTCAGCTCCGCGGGCGTGAGACCCGACACGCCGGCCGGGAAGCGGCGGACGCCCTCCTCGGACAGGCGCGGCGGCGGGACGATCGGCATCAGCCTGATTGTGCGTGGAGCGCTCGCCACACGCTCGGCGGGTCCATCGGCAGCGATCGAAGGCGGACGCCTGTCGCCGCGGCGATGGCGTTGGCGATGGCAGCCGGGCCCGGGATGACCGGCGCCTCCCCGATGCCCTTCGCGCCGAACGGTCCGTCGGGCGAGGGCACCTCGACCGAGGTCGTCGCGATCGAGCCGACGTCCTCGACCCGCGGCAGGGCGTAGTCGAGGAACGAGGTCGTCAGGAGCTGGCCCTTGGCGTCGTGGACGAGTCGCTCGCGAAGGGCCCAGCCGACGGCCTGCGCGACGGCGCCGTGCTGCTGGCCGGCGACGAGAGCCGGGTTCAGGACCCGCCCGACGTCCTGGACCAGCTCATGCCGCAGGACGTCCACGCGCCCGGTCTCGCGATCGACGCGCACGTGGGCCAGGTGGGCGGCGACGGAGGGCGAGAGGCTCAGGATCTCGGACCGGGCGTGCCCCTCGAGCGGGGTCCGGCCGGCGCGCTCGTTGGCCCGGACGACCTTCGCGAGCGGGACCGCCCGGTCGGGGGTGCCCTTCGGGCGCACGCTGCCGTCGACGAGCTCGAGGTCCTCCGGAGCGATCTCGAGCTGGAGCGCCGCCGCCTGGAGGATCGCGTCGCGGGCTGCCTCGGCGGCCATCCGGATGGCACGTCCCACCGAGTAGGTGATCGTGCTCCCGCCGCTGCCGGGGGAGGTCGGCGCCGTCGCGGTGTCCAGCGTCTCGATCCCGACGGCCGACGGATCGATCCCGAGGACCTCAGCGACGATCGCCTGGAAGCCGCCAGCGACGCCGGACATGTCGACCGCCCCGGTCATGACCCTCACCGAGCCGTCCGACGAGACGCGGCATGCGGCCGCGGCCGCCGAGTTCGCGCCGGGCCAGTAGCCGACCGCGAGCCCGATGCCCTCGTCGGGTCCGACGCGGCCCCGGTCGCGCCAGAGCGCCGTCCGCTCGACGGCGTCGAGGACCTCCGTGAGGCCGATCCGAGGCCAGGCCTCGTCGTCGACCATCGGCTCCCCTTCAGCGACCGCATTGCGACGCCGCAGCTCGATGGGATCGACCCCGAGACGCCCGGCGAGCTCGTCGACGAGGGTCTCGAGGGCGAAGGCGGAGGGAGGCCCGCTCGGGCCTCGGTACGGCCCGTCGCCAAAGCGGTTGGTCCGGACGCCGTAGCCGGAGAGATCGAAGGCCGGCCAGTGGTACGGACCGGCGACGAGGATCGCGGCGAGGGACTCGGCCGACGCCTCGTCGAAGGCGCCAGTGTCGGCCACGATCCGCGCCTCGATGCCGGCGAATCGGCCCTCGGCATCGGCTCCGAGGCGGAGCGCGATCTCGAATGGTTGCGAGGGCTGGGTCGCGACGAGGTCCTCCGACCGCTCGAGGACGAGCCGGACCGGGGCGCCGACCGCGAGCGCGGCGCCAGCAACGAGCGACTCGAAGAGCGGCCACTTGCCGCCGAACGCCCCACCGAGCGGGGTCGGCACGACCCGAACGCGATGCTGCGGGACGCCCAGGGCCCGGGCCGTGTCGCTGCGCGCCGAGAAGGTGCCCTGGGTCGCCGTCTCGACGACCACGCTGCCGTCGGCGTCGACCCAGGCGGTGGCGACCTGCGGCTCGAGATAGCCCTGGTGGACCCAGCTCGTCCGGAAGGTGCCCTCGACGACGACCGCTGCCCTGGCCAGCGCTCCCGCGGCGTCGCCGCGTCGGTAGCGATGCCGCCCCGACACGTTCGCCGAGAGCGCCTCGGCCTCGATCGAGGCGTCGCCCTCGCCGCCGATGGCGGCGTGGGTCTGGGCATCCATCGACGGCCCGGAGCCCGCCGCGGCCGCCGGGTCGCCGCGGGCCACCGGCGCATCGGGCGCCATCGCCGCCTCGGGATCCAGGACTGCCGGCAGCGGCTCCAGGCGAACGCGGACGAGCTCCGCGCCGTCGGCAGCCGCCTCAGGCGTCCGGGCCACGACGAGCGCGACCGGCTCACCCGCGAACAGCACCTCGTCGCGGGCGAGCGGGCGTGCCATCCGGTCGGATCGATCGGACCGGATCGGGAGGTCCGCCGCGGTCAGGACCGCCACGACCCCGGGCACGGCGCGAGCCGCGTCGCCGTCGATCGCGACGATCCGCGCATGGGCACGGGACGAGAGCACGGGTCTCGCGTGCAGGAGGTGCGGAACGAGGCGATCGGCGCCGTAGCGCAGGGCGCCGCGGACCTTCGGGGACGCATCAGGCCGCGGACGCGCGCGGCCGATCGGTCCAGGCGGCCCGGCGGTCATCGCCACTGCCCGCCGCGAACGGCAGGGCGCTCCGGGGCGGCGTCGAGCTCCCTCTCGACGCGCGCCTGGCCGACGAGCGCCTGGCCGACGAGCGCCTGGCCGACGAGGCCCGGCCGGCCTCGCCGGAGCTCGGCGCCGGACATCGTCCGCCCGCCCGCCGGCCGCACCTCGAGGAGGCGCAGCCGGCCGTCTGCCGTGGCGATCGCCAGGCCGTCGCCATCCGCGACGAGGCAGCCCGCGAGCTCGTCCGGTTCCGAGGGCACGGCGGCGGCGCGGCTGACGACGATCCGGCCGCCGTGCGTCTCGAGGAACGTGCCCGGCCACGGCCTGAGGGCGCGGACCCGGCGCTCCAGGACCGCGGCGGACTGCGTCGCGTCCAGGCGCCCATCCTCGCGGCGGAACGGCCGGGTCATGGTCGCGGCCGCCGCGTCCTGCGGCCGGGCCTCGAGCTCACCCGCGAGCCACCTCGGGACGACCGCCGCGGCGAGGTCCGCCGCATGCAACGCGGCCTCCGGCTCGACCTCGTCGGCGGTGGCGTCCGGCGCGAGCGGCCAGCTCACCTGGGCGAGGATCGGGCCCGTGTCCAGGCCCTCGTCCATCGAGAACAGCGTGACGCCGACGGCCTCGTCCCCCGCAAGGATCGCGCCCGCGATCGGGGTCGCGCCCCGATGGCGAGGCAGCAGCGACGGGTGGAGGTTCAGGAAGCCGCGGCCCGGGATCCCCAGCACCGACGGCGGGACGATCCGGCCGAAGTCGGCGAGGATCGCCAGCTCTGGCCTCGTGGCCGCGACCTCCGCCGCGCCGTCCGGGTCGCGCAGGCTCGACGGCTTGAGGGTCGGGAGGTCGAGCTCCCGGGCGCGTCGCGAGACCGGCGTCGGGGTGGGCTCGCGGCCCCGGCCGGCGGGCCGATCGGGCGTCGTCACGACCCCGACGAGCTCAACGCCCGGCAGGCCCCGGAGCCGCTCGAGGATCGGAACGGCAAAGGCCCCGGAGCCGAAGAACACCGTCCGCACCGCCGCCGCACCTCCGGCGGGCGTCGGCGGGCCGCCGATCACGCGAGGGCCGGCGTCCTGGCCCGTTTGCCGCGGCGGTCCGACTCGGGCTCCGGCTCGGCCTCGTCGGCCTCCTCGTCCTCGGCGGGCCGGACGATGATGAGATCCTCCATCGACTCGAGGTAGTCGATGTAGAGCTTGCCGTCCAGGTGGTCGAGCTCGTGCTGCATCGCTCGCGCCATGAGTCCGGTCCCGGCCGCCTTGATCCGCCGGCCCTTGCGATCCTGGGCCACGACCCAGACCTGCTCGCGCCGCGTCACGTAGGCGTAGTAGCCCGGGATCGACAGGCAGCCCTCGAGGTCTCGGTCGTCGCCCGCCGCCTTGACGATCCGGGGGTTGACGAGCTCGAGGAGACGGTCACCGACCTCGATGACACAGGCCGCGATCGGCTCGCCGACCTGCGGCGCGGCCAGCCCGACGCCGGGCGCGTCGCGCATCGTCGCGACGAGGTCGTCGAGGAGCGTGTGGAGCGGCCGGCCGAAGCTCGTGACGGGCTCGCCGCGCAGCCGCAGGCGCGGGTCGCCCAGGGTCAGGATCGGGCGGATGCTCACCGGCGGAGTATAAAGGCGCGCCCCGCGGCTCCCGCCGGGCGCGCCGGTCGTCGTTCGGGTCCGGACCGCGGCCGAACGCCCGCACCGCCGACCTGACGACGGCCGCGCGGGGAGCGGCGATCAGCTGACGCCGGTCTTGGTCTCCTCGCTCGACGG
>DATEZX010000125.1:0-2066 GCA_035255225.1 Candidatus Limnocylindrales bacterium | reverse complement strand
GCCTCCGCCCCGATCGCGGGCGACCAGTGCTGGCCCGCCCAGCCGCGCGGCCTGAGCGCCTCGAGGTCCAGCCGGGTCGACACGCCCGCGCCGTCCTCGTTGGGCGTGAACCAGTTCGGGCGCTCCCACATCGACTTCTCGCCGAAGACGGCGCCGAGGTCCGCGACGTCCTCGTAGGCAGGCGACAGCCGCAGCGGCCGGCCGGCGAGCCGCTCCTCGTTCGGGTAGTGGATGTCGTAGTAGGTGGCGTAGTTCTCGTATGTGCGGGCGAGCGTGAGCTTCTGCGAGCGGTACTGGCCGCCGAAGCGGCGGATGTCCATCTTCCAGAGGTCGAGCTCCGGCTCTCCGTCGACGATCCAGTGGGCCATCTGTCGGCCGATGCCGCCGGTGCCGGCGATCCCGTGGGCGCAGAAGCCGGCGGCCACAAAGAACCCGCGGACGCCGCTCTCGCCGAGGATGAACTCGTTGTCCGGGGTGAACGCCTCGGGGCCGTTGATCATCCGGGTGATCCCGGCGTCCTCGATGGCCGGGACGCGGCTGATGGCGCCCTCCATGATCGACTGGAAGCGCGGCCAGTCCGGCTCGAGGAGGCGGTGGTTGAAGTCCGGCGGCACGCCGTCGAGCGACCAGGGCTGGGGGTCGCGCTCGTAGCCGCCCATGCACAGGCCGCCGACCTCCTCGCGGAAGTAGCACAGGCGATCCGGGTCGCGCATCGTGGGCAGGCTCGGCACGGCCCCCTCGATCGCGTTCGTGAACAGGTACTGGTGGGCCATCGGGATGATCGGCACGGTGACGCCGGCCAGCCGCCCGATCTCGGGCGCGAACATGCCGCCCGCGTTGACCACGACCTCCGCCTCGATCGTCGAGCGCTCGCCGCCCTTCGACTCGACCTCGACGCCCCGCACCCGTCCGCCCCGGACGTCGATCGCGACGACGCGGGTGTGCTGGCGGATCGTGGCGCCACGGGAGCGCGCACCCGCCGCGAGCGCCTGCGCCAGCCCGGAGGGGTCGAGCCAGCCGTCGGTCGGGAGCCAGACCGCGCCGAGGACGCCGTCGAGGGTCATCAACGGGAACTTCGCCTGTGCCTCATCGGCGCTGATCAGCTCGAGCGGCAGCCCGAAGGTCTTTGCCCAGCCCGCCTGGCGGCGCAGCTCCTCGTAGCGCTCCTTCGTCGAGGCCAGCCGCAGCGAGCCGACCTCGTGCCAGCTGACGTCGACGCCGGTCTCCGCGGTCAGGCGCCGGTACAGGTCGGCGCCGTACATCATCATCCGGGTCAGGGTCGTGGTCGACCGCAGCTGGCCGACGAGGCCGGCGCTGTGGAACGTGGAGCCGGACGTCAGCTCCGCGCGGTCGACGAGGACCACATCCTTCCAGCCGAGCTCCGTCAGGTGGTAGGCGATCGACGTCCCGCCGACGCCCCCGCCGATGATCACCGCCCGCGCATGCTCGACCATGCCCGGAGCGTACCGGCTCGGGCGAGCCACGTGGCGTCCGCCGCCGCCTTGACGGTGGGCCGGCGCGACCCGATCCTCCGCTCCGATGCGGACGATCGTGTTGCTGGGACTCGCCGTGGCGCTGGTCGCCGGCTGCGGTGCGGTCGTGCCGAGCCCGTCGCCGGCGCCAACCGCGCGGCCGAGCGCTCGACCACTCGGACCCGGCGAGATCACGGTTCCGGTGGAGCTCTGGGAGCCGATCAACGGCGTCCCGCAGGCGTGCGGCGGCGTCGGCTACCAGGGTGAGTTCCGGCTGCACGGTTCGCCCACCGACCCGCGCATCGTGTGGATGACGTTCCCGGACGGCTCGCGACACGAGACCGCCTGGCCGCTCGGCTACAGCGCGCGGTTCACCCCGGCGCTCGAGCTGCTGGACGAGGCCGGCAAGGTCGTTGCGCGCGAGGGCTCGCTGCTCACCGGTGGGTGCGAAACGCCGCAGCCCGGCGTCCTGTGGGTGACGCCGGAGGATCTCGACGTTGAGCCGGCGGTCGATTGAGCCGGTCGATCGCCGTGATCCTGCTGCCGATGACGATTACCTGCGCCTGGTCGTTCCCGCCCGCAAGCGTGCGGTCT
>DATEZX010000124.1:0-4772 GCA_035255225.1 Candidatus Limnocylindrales bacterium | reverse complement strand
GAGCAGGATCGCCGACTTCACCTGCGCCGAGGGCACGCTCGGCGTCCAGTCGATCGCGACGAGGTCGGGCCGGCCCCGGATCGTGATCGGCGGGAGCGTGTCGTGGCGCCGCCCGCCCAGCGCGGCGCCCATGGCTCGGAGCGGTTCGATGATACGGGCGACCGGCCGGGCCCGCAGCGACGCGTCACCGTCGAGCGTCGCCTCGAACGGCTGGCCGGCCAGGATCCCGGCGAACAGCCGCAGCGAGGTCCCGGAGTTCCCGCAGTCGAGCGTCGCGGTCGGCGGGCTGAGGCCCGCGATCCCCGGCGACCCGACCCGCACCGCCGGGGTGCCGGGCTCGAGATCCCCGGCCAGCGTGGCCCCCAGGGCCTCGACGATGCCCGCGGTGGAGGCCACGTCGGCGCCCCCGCTCAGCCCTTCGATGCGGGTCGTCCCGGGTGTCAGCAGGGCGACCATGAGGGCTCGATGGCTGATCGACTTGTCGCCAGGCAGCGCCGGCCGGCCCCTGAGCGAGCGCGCGCGGGCGACCTCGACCACGTCGACGCCCGTCCTGAACGTCGTCATGCCGGCGACCACGTCAGGACCGGGCCGGGTCGGCGGCATCGACACGTGACTGGCGGACGACCTCGTGGACCGGCACGAGGGCCGCCATCAGCGCGGCGAAGCCCGGCAGATCGAGCTGCTGCTCGGGATCGGAGCGGGCCGAGTCCGGATCGGGATGAACCTCGACCATGACGCCATCGGCCCCTGCGGCGACACCGCCGAGGGCGAGCGGCGGCACGAGCCAGCGTTTGCCGGTCGCGTGGCTCGGGTCGACGACGACCGGCAGGTGGGTCAGGCGATGGAGCATCGGCACGGCCGAGAGATCCATCGTGTTGCGGGTCGAGACCTCGAACGTCCGGATGCCGCGCTCGCACAGGATGACGTTCGGGTTGCCGGCCGCGACGATGTACTCCGCGGCCATGAGCAGCTCCTCGAGCGTCGCCCCGAAGCCGCGCTTCAGCATGACCGGCCGAGCGACCCGCCCGACGGCGTTGAGGAGCGAGTAGTTCTGCATGTTCCGGGCGCCGATCTGGAGGATGTCGGCGTACTCCGCGACGATGTCGACCTGGGCCGGTTCCATGGCCTCGGTGATGACCGGCAGGCCGGTCCGGTCGCGAGCCTCGGCGAGATACCGGAGGGCCTCGACCCCGAGGCCCTGGAAGCTGTAGGGCGAGGTCCGTGGCTTGAAGGCCCCGCCCCGCAGGACCGTGGCGCCGGCGCCGGCGACGGCATCGGCCGTCGTCATGAGCTGGTCGCGGCTCTCGACCGAGCACGGCCCGGCCATGACGGTCAGCGAGCCGTCGCCGATCGAGGCGTCGAGGACCCGGATGACGGTGTCCTCGGGATGGAAGTCGCGGGACGTCAGCTTGAACGGCCTGGGCAGGGGCGTGACGCGGACGACGCCGGGCAGCGCCCCGAGCGTCGTTGCCAGCTCGTCGCGGCGCGGGCCGACGTCGCCGACGACCGCGACCACGACGCCGTCGCGGCGGGCGTGGTCGTAGGGCGTCAGGCCCTCGGCCAGGATCCGGCTCTTGACGCCGAGGAGCTCGACCTCCGTGGCGCCCGTCCGCATCGTGACGAGCATCGCCGTCCTTCCAACAAAAAAGGCAGAGGTCCGAACCTCTGCCGTTGCCCGACATGCCGTGGGACCCGGTCACGGACCGGGAGGCGTCATGCCGGGCGGGGATACCAGTAGAGGGGCTTCATGAGCGTGGCGGGACGGTAGCCGAGCGGCAGTCCCGTCGTCAACGGGCCGCCCGGGTCGTCAACGAGGCGCGTGGTAGGCTGGCCCGCGCCACGGAGAGGTCGCATAGAGGTCTAGTGCGGCGGTTTGCTAAACCGTTGAGTGGGGTAACCTGCTCCGAGGGTTCGAATCCCTCCCTCTCCGCCACGCCGGCCGAGGTCGGCCGCGATGCGCCCGTAGCTCAGTGGATAGAGCGTCAGGTTGCGGACCTGAAGGTCGTAGGTTCGAGTCCTATCGGGCGCGCCAACCCCCTCCGATCCGCTCGGGCCGATCTGTCGGCGCTGCTCGGGGCGGCGTCGGCGGGCGATCGGCTCGCGGACATCGTCGGGCTCATCGGGCCCGCCGAGGTCGTGCCCGGCTGGGCGACCGTCGACATCGAGCGAGCGATCGGCCCGGTCCTCCGCGCCACGGCGACCTCGCGTGACGAGCTCCTGGGCGCGTTCGCCGCGGTCGTGAACGTCGACCCCGGAAGCCGGGTCGTGCTGCTGGAACCCTCGACCGAGGGGCCGTTGGCGGCCGCGCTGGCCCGCCACGGCGAGGGCTGGGTCGCGGCGTACCTCCTGCCGATGGGTGGCTCGGCGACGGGCGAGCTCCACGCGCGCGGGTTCCGGTTGTCGGCGGCCGGCCCCGGCCCGTTCGGGACCCAGCGCCGCGTCGTGGTCGGGCGCCGGGACGGCCCGTTCATCCTCGTCGTCGATCCGAGCTGACGGCCGACGGCCCATAGCGCGTCAGCAGGGCCGCCGTCGACAGCCACGCTTCCCGGGTCCGAAGCGGCTCCCGGCCTCGGTCGAGGCGGGCTCGGCCCGCCCGCGACCAGCGCGCCAGCAGGCCTCGCAGGTACCAGCTCTCCAGGGCGCCCATGAACCCGCCCCGGAGCGGGCCGACCTGGAAGCCCATCCGCGCCGCCCCGACGGTCAGCAGGCCGCCTGACCGGACCGCCACCGGGCGCGCGGCCGGCGGCAGCGAGGCGACCCAGGCGGCGCATGCCCGCAGGTCGGCATCCGCGGTCGCGAAGGCGGCTCGCCAGCCAGCCTCCCAGATTCCCGCGATGCGCGCGTTGTCGAGGTGCAGGTCGACGATCCGGTCACCGGCGCGGATGTGCGTCCCATCCCCCAGCTCGACCGTGCGACCGTGATGACGCCGGACCTCGACACACAGGACCGCGTCCGCGCGGAGCGCCCGGATGCCGCGCCTCCGGCGGTCGATCCGCTCGATCAGGGCGAAGATCGGGTCGAGGACTGCCGGCGGGGCCGCGGGCCGGCCGCCCGGGCGCCGTCCGCGAGTCATGCCGCCAGCGGCTCCGACTGCGACGCCGCGGCCTCGCCGACGTGGAGGACGCACCACGCCCCGATCGCGAACTCGACGGCGGCCAGGCCGAACACGGCGCGGTAGCCGAGCCCCGGATCGAGGCCGTTGACGACATCCGCGACCGGTCCGCCGATGACGACCGCGAGCAGGCCCGCCAGGGCCGTCACGGTGTTCGACAGGCCGAGGTAGCGACCCGACTCGCCCGCCGGCGCGAGATCGGCGATCAGCGCCCAGTCGGCCGCCAGGAAGATTCCCAGGGCGAGGCCGAACGGGACCGCGACGACGAACAGGAGGCTATAGCCCGGGGCCAGGCCGAAGGCGGCAGCTCCGATGGCGCCCAGGATCGCGCTCGTCGCGACCGTCCGCACCCGCCCGACCCGGGCCGTCATCGCCCCGCCCGGGATCGCCCCGATCAGCGCCACGAAGGCGACCAGAGCGGCGATCGGCGCGACCGCCGAAGCGGCGGCATCACCGAGCCCGATCGAATCCTTCAGGTAGTAGTAGACGAAGGGCTGGAGCGTCCCGGTCGCCATGAGGATCGCCAGGCGGGACGCGAGCACCCACAGGTAGGCCCGATGGCCGAGGACGTCGGGCCGCCAGGCCGCCGCGGCGACGACGAGCGCCTGCCCGGCCAGCCTCCGAACGCCGCCCGCGGCCTGGCCGGCCAGCCTCATGACAGAGGCCGTGGCCGCGGCGTCGCCGGTGACCTGGCCGCCGGTGGCCGGGGCTCCACCAGTCGCCGGCGCCTGCCCGGGTGGGCCGGCGAGCGGCTCGATCGGCTCCGCGACGCCGAGGACCGTCCAGCCCGTCCCGACAGCGAGGGAGGCCGCCGCGATCGCGACAGCCAGATCGACCCGGCCGGCCGAGACCGCCAACCCGGCGAGGGCCACGCCCACGACCTGGCCGGCCAGCTGCGCCGCGCCAAGGGCGCCGGAGGCCAGGCCCCGCCGCCCGCGAGGCACGAGGTCGGGGAGGAGTCCCTGGTACGGCCCCTGGGCAGTGTTCGACGCGGCCTCGAGGCAGAGCATCGTGACGAGGATCGCGATGACGCTCGTCGCACCGGGCAGCAGCGCCAACACGGCCAGCTCGACTAGGACGCCACCGACGATCCACGGCCGGCGCCGGCCGAAGCGCGTCACGAGCCGATCACTCCAGGCGCCGCTCACCGGCTGCACGGCGATCGCGACGATGGCCTGGCCGGCGGCGACCACGGCCAGGGCCGTCGACTTGAGGTCGGGCCCGGCCGCGCGCTCGACGAGGACGGGCAGGACGATCGTCGTCAGGGCGCCCCACAGGACGTTCAGGCCCAGCCAGTACGCGGTGAGAGACGCCAGGCGGCGCGCGGTCACGGCGGTCAGTGTGACAGCGCTAGCATCGCGGGATGCGAGTCGGGTTCATCGGCCTCGGGACGATGGGTGGCGCGATGGCCGCCAATGTCGCCCGCGCGGGGTTCGAGGTCACGGCCTGGAACCGAACGCCCGGTCGTGCAGCCGAGCTCGCCGGTCTCGGCGTCGGCCTCGCTGCCTCCGCCGCCGGCGCCGCTTCCGCCGCCGACGTCATCGTGACGATCGTCTCGGATACCGCCGACGTCGAGGCCGTCCTGTTCGGGGTCGACGGCGTTGCCGCGGGCGCTCGCCCGGGCAGCCTCGTCGTCGACATGTCGACGATCTCGCCGTCG
>DATEZX010000123.1:0-2493 GCA_035255225.1 Candidatus Limnocylindrales bacterium | reverse complement strand
TGGTCCTCACCCTGGGCGCGTGCGTCTGGGGCTGGTGCCGGCTCCGCGCCAGCCTGCCAGTGCTCTCAGGGCGGGTTGCCGCCCCCGGGATCGGGGCCCCGGTGCCGATCGAACGCGATGTGTACGGCATCCCGACGGTCCGCGCGAGTTCCTGGGACGACCTCGCCTTCGGCCTCGGCTTCCTCCACGCGCAGGAGCGGTTCTTCCAGATGGAGCTCCAGCGGCGCGCCGCCGCGGGCGAGCTGGCGCAGCTCCTCGGGGCCGGCACGGGCGGCGTGCTGATCGATCTCGATCGCAAGATGCGCGTGCACCGGTTCCGCGAACGCGCTCGGCGGATCGTCGCGGCGATGGGACCCGCCGAACGTGCCGCGCTCGACGCCTACACCCGAGGCGTCAACGCGGGCCTCGGAACGCTCGGCGCGAGGCCTTTCGAGTACCTGCTCATCGGCGGTCGGCCCGAGCCCTGGACCCCCGAAGACTCGGTCCTCGTCGTCCTCCGGATGTTCCACGGTCACCAGGACCAGACCTTGGCCCAGGAGTCGGCCCTCGGGGTCGCCTTCGACGTCCTGCCCCGCCCGCTGGCCGAATTCCTCGGGGCGCCGGGAACCGACGAGTGGGACGCGCCGATCGAGGGGGGGCCGATCGCCGTCCCGCCCGTCCCCGGCCCCGACGTGATCGACCTCCGCCGCGTGGCCGACGTCGGGCCCGCCGCCGACTTCCCCTTGCTGGAGATCGAGGAAGAGGTCTCCGGCAGCAACAACTGGGCGGTCGCCGGCACCCACACGAAGGATGGCGCGGCGATCGTGGCCAACGATATGCACCTGAAGCACGCCATCCCCGGCGTGTGGTATCGCGCCTGCCTGGTCTGGCCCGACGCTGGCGGCCAGGCGGGCCGCACCTGGCGCGCCGTCGGCGTGACGCTCCCGGGCGTCCCGGTGCTGATCGCGGGGAGCAACGGCCGCGTGGCCTGGGGCGTGACCAACGGCGAGGTGGACGGGTCGGACCTGATCGTGCTCAACCTCGACCCGACCGACCCGGACGCGTACCTCACGCCCGACGGCCCCCGCCGGTTCGAGCATTGCCGCGAGACGATCCGGGTCAAGGGTCAGCCCGACGTGGCGCTGGAGGTACGCGCGACGCTCTGGGGGCCGGTCGTCGATGCCGATCACCGCGGCCGACCCCGCGTCCTGCGCTGGGTGGCGCACGACCGGGAGGCGGTGGATCTGAGCTTCGAGCGGCTGATGGAGTCGCGGACGGTCGCCGAGGCGCTCGACCTGGCCGCCCGCTCCGGGGCGCCGCACCTGAACTTCGTCGCCGGCGACGCCGACGGCCACGTCGGCTGGACCATCCTCGGCCGCATCCCGCGCCGGGTCGGCTACTCCGGCCGCGTGCCGACGAGCTGGGCCGATGGCTCGAGATGCTGGGACGGCTATCTCGCGCCGGCGGAGGCCCCGCGCGTCGTCGATCCGCCGAGTGGGCGGGTCTGGACGGCCAATGCCCGGGTCGTGAGCGGAGCGGCGCTGGAGGTGCTCGGCTTCGGCGCCTACGACCGCGGCGCCCGCGCCGGGCAGATCCGCGACCGATTGCTCGCCCTGGAGTCCGCGACCGAGCCCGACATGCTCGCGATCCAGCTCGACGACCGGGCGCGGTTCCTCGGTCGCTGGCGCGACCTGCTGCTCGGGGTCCTGACGCCGAGGGCGGTCGCGGCCGACCCGCGCCGAGGGGCGCTGCGCCGGCACGTCGAGGACTGGGGCGGCCGGGCGTCGATCGACTCGGTCGGGTATCGGATGGTCCACGAGTTCCGCCTGCGGGTCGTCCGCGCGGTCCTCTCGCCGCTGACGGCCCCGTGTCGCCGCGCCGATCCGCGCTTCCGCCTCGGGGTCTTCCACCAGACCGAGGGCCCGGTCTGGGCGATCCTCAAGGCGAGGCCGGTCCACCTGCTCGACCCGGCCTATCGCGACTGGGACGGCCTGCTCTTGGCCGCGATCGATGCGATGCTCTCCGAGGCGGCGTCCGGCGGCGCCCCGATCTCGGCGCGGACTTGGGGCGAGCGGAACACGGTCCGGTTCCGCCACCCGCTGAGCCCGGCCGTGCCATCCCTGGTCGCCGGCTGGCTCGACCTGCCCGAGGAGCCCTTGCCCGGCGGCTGGGCGGACATGCCGCGGATCCAGCGCCCCGGCTACGGCGCCTCCGAGCGCCTGGCGGTCGCGCCGGGGCGCGAGGAGCGGGGCTATCTGCACATGCCCGCCGGCCAGAGCGGCCACCCGCTCTCCCCCCACTACCGCGACGGCCACGCCGCCTGGTCCCGCGGCATCCCAACCCCGCTCCTCCCCGGCCCGCCCACCCACCGACTCGTCCTCGTGCCCGGGTCTCCGTGAGGGATCGGTGGGCCGAGAGCCCACCCCCAGGACGATTGAGGCCGAGCGGAGGCCGACCCTGCACCCCCTCATCCCGGCCCTCCCCCACAAGGGAGAGGGAGTTTTTACTGAGCTT
>DATEZX010000122.1:0-2057 GCA_035255225.1 Candidatus Limnocylindrales bacterium | reverse complement strand
TGGGTCCTGAAGACGGCGCCCGGAACGTCGGACTACACGATGTACCGCGACGAGGCGGCCGACCCGCCGGCGCTCGTCTGCCAGGTCGGCTCGACCCAGCTCAAGTATCACCTCCGGGCGATCGACGATCTCCACGCGATGCTGAAGGCCCATGGCGACTGGATGGACCTCGGGGCGGCCGACGAGCAGAAGGACGCGAAGGCCGGAACGGTCGAGGCCTGGGGTCGCGACCCGTCGAACCCGGTCGGAGGTTGGTACGGCCTCCGAAAGGGGTATCGCGGTCGGTTCGGGATGTACCTGCCGCCGCTCCTCGAGGCGCTCGGCCTCGCGGAGCTGACCCACGACGCGAAGAACAACCGGATGCGCGCGAAGGGCTGATCGCTCGGTGCCGGTGAGCTGGTCGCTTGCCGCCGTTGAGCTGGCGCTCGGACGAGCGCCCCGCTACTTGCCGGTCCGCCCGTAGCGGCGGGCGATCAGGGCGTTCGGCGGGATCCGCGATAGCGCCTCGGCGAGCGGGATGTCGGAGCCGTCGCGGGCCTCGATCGTGAGGGTCGGGCCGACGGCGGGCCGGGCGTCGACGATCGCGAGATCGATCGCCACGCGGCCCGGATCCTCCGCGCCGAGGGTCGCGACGAGCGCCGAGGGGAATGCGCCAGCGTCATACGTGGCTCGCACTTCGGCCTCGGCGCGCCAGCTCGGCCGCCGGAGGAGGATCCCCCGCCAGCCGTCTGCGATGGCTCGCGGCACACGCCCATCGCCCGGCTGAGTGGTCGCGCTCCCGGTCACGACGTCCTCACCGCGGGCCCAGCGAGCCGCCTGATGGAGCAGGGCGTACTCATCGAGGTCCGCGTAGCCGCCGAGCCGCTCGGCCGGCGACTCGGCCCCGAACAAGGCCCGGATCGAAGGCTCGAAGACCTCCCGGAGGTCGAGGTCGATGGCTCGGACCGTTCGATGGAAGTAGACCTGCTGGTGCAGCAGCATCCGGGCGTTGAGGAAGCCCTCGAGGGCCGGCGTGCCCGGCTCGTATAGCGTCAGCCCTCGCTCGGACACGAACGCGTAGCGGCGGAGCCGCTCGACGTCGATCCCCACCCGGACGCCGGTGAAGAACGCGTCGCGCCGGACGTAGTCGAGGTTGTCGACCGTGAACACGCCCGACAGCAGCGGCTGGAGCAACCGGACCCAGGCTGGCATCGCCCGATCGACGAGGGCCGGTTTCGAGACCAGGAACGAGACCCACCGCGGGTCGATCGACTCGCCGTCCCCGAACGCGTCGCGCTCCGGGACGGAGCCGGGTGCTCGGCGCAAGCCGCGGATCAGGTCGCCCAGCTCCCGCTCGATGATCAGCTGGCTGAGGTCCTCGTGCGAGAGGGCCTTGCCATCGGCCCGCCGGCGATCCGGCGGAGCCGCGAAGGCCGACAGGACGCGGTCGTCGAAGAAGTGGGCAAACGGTCCGTGGCCGACGTCGTGGAGCAGCCCGGCGACCCGGAGTGTCTCGACGACGAGGCCCTCGGACGGGAGCGGCTCGCGCGGCGCGGTGGTGCCGAGCGTGGCCCGCAGTGACGGATACAGGACGCGCGCCCACAGCCCGGCCTCGTGCATGGCCCCGAGGCCATGGGTGAAGCGCGAGTGCTCGGCGGTCGGGAAGACCCACCGCGCGCTCTGGAGCTGGCTGATCCGTCGCAGCCGCTGGAGCCACGCGGTGTCGAGCAGGTCGTCCTCGGCGACGTCCTCGGCCGGCAATCCGGCGGCGCGCGTCTCGTCGGGCGAGCGGCGCTTGGTCAGCTCGAGGTAGCCGTGGATCGGGTCGCTGATGAGGTTGACGGCCGAGAACGGGTGGCGAGCCATCTCAGGCATCCCGGGCGCTCACCGGACGCTCACCGGACGCTCATCCGTACCTGGCGGCCGCACGCCGAAGGCGGGCCGCGACGTCGGCCCGGAGGTCGGCGGGGCCGAGGACCTCGACGTCATCGCCCCACTCGAGGATCCAGAGCCGGATCTCGATGACCCCGCTGACGGTGGTCGACCACAGGAGCGAGCCGTCCGCCTCGCGCTCGGTG
>DATEZX010000121.1:0-4478 GCA_035255225.1 Candidatus Limnocylindrales bacterium | reverse complement strand
GTCTGCGCGCCGAGTCCGACGAGCGATGCGGAGCGGTCGACGCTCTCGATCGTCGCCGGGCTGAGGGCGGTCGGATCGGCAAACGCCCCGGGATCGATCGTGAATTTCACGTCGGTCGTGGAGACGCCCAGGGCCGGGTCGTCGCCGGTCCCGCTGAGGATCGGCGCGCCGGCCGACACGGAGAGGTTGTGCGTCTGGCCCCAGTTCCAGCCGTAGTTGGTGTAGACCGCGTACGTCCCCGCCCGCCACCGGTAGACCCGGACGTCGTCCGGCGGAAGGTGGGCCACGAAGGCGACCGTGTTCGCGACCGGGGCGAACAGCCCCGTCGTGCTGGCGTTCCCGGTGAAGGCGACGACGCCGATGGGGCGCGTGTCGCCGCCCTGCGGCCAGAAGCGCTGGAACCAGCGGCTGGCGTCCGCGAGCCGCTGCGGCAGGTCGGACCACGCGCCCTGCAGCGGCGCCGACGACGCGGTGCTCGTCAGGACGAGGGCCCCGAAGACGGCGGCCGCGACGAACCTCGCCCCGCTCCCGATGTAGAGCGTCGAGACCGAGGCCGGGTCGCCGATCCGGCGCCGGAGCCACGTGACCTGCTCGTCGAGGACGTGGCCCCGGAGGAGGAGGACCAGGGCGGCGATGCTGAAGAAGACCAGGATCGGGAGCTGCTCGTGGGCCGTCAGGACTTCGTCGGTGAGGAGCAGCAGGCCCGTCACGATCACCGCGTCGAGTGGCCGTCGACGTCCGATCACTGCCGTGGCGGCGAGCAGCCCGGCGGCCCAGACGATCGCCGCGAAGCCGAGGTGGTAGTGGCCCGACTGGCTCGTGAACGGCTGGCCGTTGACGACGAGGTCGATCCACACCTGGCGGACGACCTCGGTGATGGCTCGGTAGCGCTCGAGGATCGAGTCGGGGTCGAGGCGGAGCGGGACGCTCCCCAGGACGATGTTCCCGGCGATGAACGGGATGAGGAGACCGCCGATGGCGGAGCCGACGAGGTACGCCCGCCAGCGACCCAGGCCGAGCTTGGCGAGGACGGCCCCGACGAGCGCCGCCCCGACGGCCACGTACAGCAGGTAGCCCGTCGAGCTTGCGGTGCCGATGAGCCACCGCGCGTCGTCGAGGGACCAGGCGAGCGCGAACGGCAGGGCGGCCGTCGCGACGATCGTCGTCCAGCCCTCGGCGGGGCGGAGGCGGCGGAGGGGCGACTCGTCGTCCGCGTAGCGGCCGAGGGCGACGCTCGAAGCGGTCATCGCATCACCCGACGAGGAGGTCGCCGAGGGGCTTTGCCGGGACCACGCTGTGCATCCGGATGTCGAACTCCGCCAGGGCGTGCCGCAGGGCGCGGATCGCCTGGCGACGGGAAGACGCCACCTCGTCGTCCTCTGGTTCCTCTGCTGCACCGCGGCGCGCGCGCTCCTGCCGGGCGAAGGCCTCGAAGGCCCCGGGGTCGAGCCAGGCGACCACGCAGGCCACGCCCCGGGTCCGGAGCGTCGACAGCGGCTTGACCCACGTGCGGTCGAGCGACGAGGTGATCACGACCACGGTCATGCCCCGCCGGATCCGCGGCACCGCGGCGACGAGGGCCTCGGAGAGCGGGGTCGTGCCGTCGCCGTCGACGGCGGCCAGCAGCTGCATGAGCTTGAGCCGCTGCCGCGAGCCGCGGTCCGGGGGGAGGTTCGTCAGGCGGTGGGCCGAGACCGTCGCCCCGACGGCGCGGTTCTCCTGGATCGCGACGTCGGTGATCGACGCCGCGACGCGAATCGCCGCCTCGACCGTCGACTCGTCGCCCGCGCCCGCCTGGACGCCCCGGTCGAGGTCGAGGATCACCCACAGGTCGGCCGTCTGCTCGAGGTCGAACTCCTTGACCTGGATGTCGCCGTGGCGCGCCGTCGACTTCCAGTGGATGCGATTGAAGGCGTCGCCGGGCGCCCACGGCCGGACCGTCGTGGCGAGGGGCGTCGTCTGGAGCGTCCGCTCCCGCATCGCGTGGCTGCCGTCGAGGTTCGCCGCCGGGAGGCGCCACCGCGGCAGGGCCTCGACCCTCGGGTAGACGACCACGGACACGCCGGTCCCGACCGTCGCGGCGGACTCGAAGAACCCGAATGGGTCGCCGGTCCGGATCTGGAGCGGCTCGACCCGGAAGTGGCCGCGCCGGATGAGCGGCATCCGAACCGCCCATGAGCGCTCGGTCCGCGCCCCGAGCGACAGCGCCCGGCCAGGCAGGCCGGACGGCAGGGACGTCGGGTTGTGGGCCTCGAGCCACGGCTTCGGGAGGCGGCTGGTGTTGCGCATCGTGTACGTCACCTTGACCCGGTCGCCGACGTGGCCGGTCAGCTGGCTGACGGCGTAGCCGGCCTCGAGATCGGACAGCCCGAGCCGGGTGAGGACGTACGACCCGCCGAGGATCAGCAGCCCCAGGTAGACGAGGTAGAACAGGAACGACAGGCCGGTCGAGAACGCCGCGACGACGACGACGGCGGCCAGCAGGAGCAGCTCCAGCTTGCGGATCATCTCTTGCGGATCATCTGCCGATCCCGCGCGAGGCCGAGGTGCGCATGGTCAAGGCGCCCTCCGAGGATCGCGGCGACGCTCCGCTAGCCACCGGTCCGAGGCCTTCAGGCCTCGGCGGGCCGGGGCCGAACCTCGCGCAGGGTCGTCGCATGGGACGGCGCGGCGTAGGTTCCGGGACCGACCGGCGTCGTTTCGAGCAGCTCCCGGACGATCTGCGCGGCCTGGAGGTCGTGGATGGACGAGCTCGCCTTGACGATGATCCGGTGGGCGAGGGCCGCCTCGGCGAGGGCCTTGACGTCGTCCGGGATGACGTAGTCACGGCCCATCAGCCCGGCCAGGGCCTGGCCCGCCCGGTACAGGGCGATCGAGCCACGCGGCGACGCACCGAGGTAGACGTCGGGGTGGTTCCGTGTCGCGGTCACGAGCCGGACGATGTAGTCCGCCACCGTCGGGTCGACGAAGACCTCGCGGATCGCGTCCTGCATCTCCCGCAGCTCCTCGACCGAGCAGACCTCGGCGAGCTCGTCGATTGGGTGGTGGCGCTTCTGCTCGTCGAGGATGACGATCTCCTCGACCGGCTGGGGGTAGCCGAGCCGGATTCGGAGCATGAAGCGGTCGAGCTGGGCCTCGGGGAGGGCGAACGTGCCCTCGTACTCGATCGGGTTCTGGGTGGCGATGACGAGGAACGGATTGGGCATGAGGTGGGTCACGCCGTCGATCGTCGCCTGGCGCTCCTCCATGCACTCCAGGAGCGCGGACTGGGTCTTGGGCGTCGCGCGGTTGATCTCGTCGGCCAGGACGACCTGGCTCATGATCGGGCCGGGCCGGAACTCGAACTCCTGGGTCTTCTGGTTGTAGATCGAGAGCCCGGTCACGTCGGACGGCAGGAGGTCCGGCGTGAACTGGATCCGCCGGAAGGTGCAGCCGAGGCTCTTGGCGATGGCCTTGGCCAGGACCGTCTTGCCAGTCCCCGGGACGTCCTCGATGAGGACGTGTCCGCGGCACAGCAGGGCCACGAGGGCAAAGCGCACCTCGGCGTGCTTGCCGACGATGACGCGCTCGACGTTCGCGAGGACGCGGTCGCCGGTCTCCTGGATCCTCGTCATGACACTCCCCTGGGGCGGCGCGGCAGGCAGGCCGATAGGTGACTCGATACGGTCACGGGATGGTACGTCGCCTGAGCCGCGGCCGGTTTCGCGGCGGTCGCGGCTCCAGCCACCCGGGCATCGACGATGATCTGCGCCACGAGATGGCAGACGCGACGGACGCCCCACGACCGGCGCCGGGGTCGGCAGATCCAGCCGCGTGGACCGATTGCACGCCGGTCGTGGTTCGACTGGGACCCGAGATCTGTCGCGACACCGCGGCCGCGCTCCGGCGCGAGTGGCTCGTCACGAACGGCCTCGGCGGGTACGCCTTCGGGACGGTCGCCGGCGCCCCGACGCGCGCCTACCACGGGCTCCTGGTCGCGGCCCTCCGCCCGCCGGTCGAGCGGACCGTCCTCGTCGCCGGCCTCGAGGAGCGTGTCGCGACGCCCGATGGCGGCGATCCCGTGAGGCTCATCGGTGGCCGGGACGGAACGCTGGTCGAGTTCCGCCTCGAGGGCATGCTCCCAGTGTGGACCCACGCGGCTGCCGACGGGATGATCGAGCGGCGGGTCTGGGCGGACCACGGCGTGAACGCGACGTCGGTCCGCTACGAGCTCTGCGACGGGGCACGGCCCGTCCGGTTGAGCGTCGTCCCGCTCGTGACCGCTCGCGACCACCACGACCCGCGGCCCCGGCGCGGCAACACGCGGCCGTCGGTCCGCCTGCTCACGCCCCGGCACGCGACCGTGCGACTCGTCACGCCCGTCGGCCCGATCGACCTCCACATCAGGGCGGACCAGGGATCGCTGCGGACCGACGGCCCCGGCCTCGGCCGCTGGCGCCGCCGCATCCCGTTGCCCGAGGAACCGGCGCGCGGCCTGC
>DATEZX010000120.1:0-6690 GCA_035255225.1 Candidatus Limnocylindrales bacterium | reverse complement strand
AGCTCCGGCAGGCGCGTCGCGACCGTGCCGGGAGCGGTGCGGATCGAGGGCTCGAATGTCACGGTCCGGATCATAGGGTCCGCCCACCCGCCGCCCCGGAAGAGCACGGTCGGCCCGACGAGGCGCGCCGGACCGCCGGCTACTCGCCACCGGGACGGTCGCGAAGCGAGAAGTCGCGAAGGACCTCGCGGCAGCTCGCCGCGAGGCGCTCGGCCTGGCGGACGATCCACGGATCGACCCGCGTGGAGTCCTCGATCTTCACCGTGGCGCGGCCGCCTGCCTCATCGATGACGATCCCGCTGGTGTTCCGGTAGTCGGCCATCCAGTTGACCTGGAGCTGGACGAGCGCGTCGACCACGACCCGCTCGTCGAACAGCCAGTCCAGGTGCTCGGCGTTGAGATGATCGACGATCGAGCGGACGGCGACGGGTTGGCCACGCGGAATCCGGGCGACCAGGTCGACCACCCGCAGGACGGCGAAAGGATCGCCCGACTCCGCGACGACCGGAGGGTCCAGACCGACGGCCGGCATCCCGGGCGGAGCCGCCCGCCACTCGCCGAGGGTGCTCATCGGCGCCCGATGCTACTCGCCCAGCCACGAAGCCGGCAGCACGGGCGCTCCTTGATCTCGATAGGATCCGCGGATGCCACGGATGCGCCGAGCGGCGGTCGCCGTCGTCACGGCGTGGACGCTCGCCGCGTGCTCGGCGACCGGGCCCGGTGCGGCGCCCTCCGCGACCGGAAACGCCGCCCCCTCGGCATCGACCGCGGCCACTCCTCCAGCCACGCCGCTGCCGACCGTCCCGCCCACCCGCTTCGACGGCCGGGTGACCCTTGCGGCAGGTGGCTGGCTTCAGGCCCGCTGCACCGGCATCGGGAGTCCGACGATCCTGCTCGAAGGCGGCGGCACCGAAGGCAACATCGGCGGGTGGCGCGACATCTTCCCGAACACGCTCGCAGCCCACACGACCGTGTGCCGGTACAGCCGCCGGGGCGGCGAGGGCAGCTCCGCGCCCCCGGACCCGCTGACATGGGCATCGATGCTCGGCGACGCCGATCAGCTGCTCGAGACGGTCCGGACAGAGGCCGGAATCGACGGTCCGTACGTCTTCGTGGGATGGAGCTTTGGCGGGGAGGTCGCGCTCGGCGAGGCGGTCGCCCATCGCGAGAGCACGGTCGGGCTGGTCATCCTCGACACCGACTTCCCGCGGGACTTCATGACCCAGTGCCGGGCGGCGGGTCGCAGCCAGGCCGATTGCCAGGGCGAGTTCGACAGCGACCGTGTGGCGAAGCAGATCGAGGTCGGTCTCGTGAAGTCGATCCGGCCACTCCCGGGAGTCCCGATCCTGCTCGTGAGCGCGATGCGCCCATCGCCCGATTGCGCGGTCGAGCCCGGGGCGACGGGGGTGTCATACGGTTTGGCGGGGCAGGAGATCACGGCTCCGGACTGTGACACGCTCATGCGGCGGATCGCCGATACCGGACTCGCCGACTGGTCGACGATCGGCAGCGTCACCCAGTCGAGGGTCGACGCCGATCACGACGGGCTCATCGGCACCGCCGGACCGCAGATCGCGGAGCTCATCATCCGGTTGATCTCGGCGCGTTCGTGAAGCGGGAGCTGCGCCAGCCCTGAGTCCCGGGAAGGTTGGTGACGGAGACGGCCTTCGGTGCCTTCGCCGCCGGGGAGGTGGCTCGGCCGACCCAACACCGAGGCGGGCGATCGGCATCTGTTGGGCGGAGGAGCACGTCCCCGCCCGCTCCGGAGCGGAGGCTGGGCTACGGCCCGGCAGCCCAGTCGAAAAGGAGTCCGCCATGAAGCGGCTCATCACCCTCGCCGGCGCGGCCGTCCTGAGCCTCGCGCTTGCCGGGCCGGCACTGGCGGCCGATCCCGTCCGCCCGTTCGGCGGCACGGTCAGCGGCCCGGACTCGTACCTTGCGCCGGACTGCCCGGGCGCGGTGTGGCACTACACGAGCCTGGCTAGCGGCGAGATGCTCCATCTCGGCCGCGTGTCCATGGCCGTCAGCCACTGCACCTGGATCGACACCTTCGTCGACGACGCGCCGGCGACCGGCCACTTCGGTCCCGGGACGATGACGTTCACCGCCGCGAACGGTGACACCCTGGTCCTGTCCGATTGGGGCACCTTCCGGCTCGTCGCGACGCCGGCAGGGCTGTTCAGCTACGTCGACATCAGCTGGGTGGTCGTCGATGGGACCGGCCGCTTCGGCGGCGCCTCCGGCGGCGGCGGCGCGGCCGCCATCACCGACATCGGGGCCAACACCACGACGGCGACGTACCGGGGCACGATCAGCTACTGACCGAGATCAGTCACCGATCGAGCGTGGCGTCCTCAGAGCAGCTCGCCGTGGGCTGAGCCGGTCGGCTCGCCGTCTCGCGGCCGCGGCTCCTCGCCTGGCCCGTACTCGCGCCGGCGGCCCCTGGCCCGGGCCGACCGGCGCTGCTCCTCGGGCTCGAGGTCACCGGTCTCCACGATCCCGGCGTTCGTGTCGGTCGCGGCCCTCGCGAGGTCATCGAGCGGCGCGTCGCCGTTGCCGGACTCGAGAACCTTGAGCGCCGCCCCGATGCGGCCCTCGATCGCCCCGACCCCGAAGGGCACCCACTTGCTGGGGTCCTGGAGGCGATGGGCCTCCGTGTTGCCACGCTGGTGGATCTTCTCGAAGCCCCTCGGCTCGATCCACATCGCCTCGCCCTCGAGGAGGCCCAGGACGCCGGACTGGCCGGGCTCGGGTCGCTCGTGCTGGCAGTAGCCGCAGGCGGCCTTGTCGTGCGGGCGGTAGGTCTCAGGCTCCTCGTAGGTCGTGATGTAGCCCTCGTAGTTCCGGAGGACGACCTTGTGGTCCGAGTAGCTGATCAGGTAGTTCGGCATGACGGGGATCTTGCCGCCGCCGCCGGGGGCATCGATGACGTACGTCGGGACGGCGTAGCCGGAGGTGTGGCCGCGGAGGCCCTCCATGATCTCGAGGCCCTTGCCGACCGGCGTCCGGAAGTGGCCCGAGCCCTCGACGAGGTCGCACTGGTACAGGTAGTACGGCCGGATCCGGTTCTCGACGAGCCGGTGGACCAGCGCCCGCTGGATGTGGACGCAGTCGTTGACGCCGGCCAGCAGGACGCTCTGATTGCCGAGCGGGACCCCGGCCTTCGTCAGCCTGTCGCAGGCCCGCGAGACCTCGGGCGTGATCTCGTTCGGGTGGTTGAAGTGGAGGTTCATCCAGATGGGGTGGTACCGGGCGAGCATCTCGCACAGCTCGTCGTCGACCCGCTGCGGCAGGAAGACCGGGACCCGGGAGCCGATCCGGATGATCTCGATGTGCGGGATCTCGCGGAGCCCGCGGATGATCCGCTCGAGGAGCTTCGGCGCGAGCGTCAGGCCGTCG
The DNA here is from genome assembly GCA_035255225.1 of Candidatus Limnocylindrales bacterium. Lineage (GTDB taxonomy): Bacteria > Chloroflexota > Limnocylindria > Limnocylindrales > CSP1-4 > UBA5189. The sequence goes on along the minus strand of DATEZX010000120.1, from coordinate 3,291 downwards.
CCGCCGGAGATGAGGACGTCGCGGACCTGCGGCGTCCGCCGGAGGTACTCGAGCTGGGCCTCGTGCTCGCGAGAGTTGAAGTTCTGCGCCGGGTCGCCGACGATGCGGCTCCGGGTGCAGTACCGGCAGTAGCTCGCGCACTGGGTCGTGACGAGCATCAGGACCCGGTCGGGATAGCGGTGCACCAGGCCCGGGACCGGCGAGTGGCGGTCCTCGGCCAGGCTGTCCTCCATCATCGCCGTGAATGCCTGCGCCTCGCGCCCGGTCGGGATGACCTGGCGGCGGATCGGGTCGTCGGGGTCGTCAGGGTCGATGAGGCTCGCGAAGTAGGGCGTGATGTCGACCCGGAACTTGTCGTCCGCCGCGAGGCCCGCCCGCTCGTCGTCGGTCAGGTTGAGGACCCGACCGACCTCGTCGAGCGAGTTGATCCGGTTCGACAGCTGCCACCGCCAGTCGTCCCACTTCTCGTCCGGGACGTCGGCCCACACGGGCGCCCGGCGGCTACGGGCCGGCTTCCCGTCCGGCCCGAGGGCCTTCGCGGGGTCGCGCGGATTGACCCAGGGCGCCTCGACGAGGGCGGTGGTCCGATGCTCGGTCACGAACGTCTCCGGAGCTGGCGGGCTCGTGGGCTCGCTGCATAAAGTCTATGCAGACTGCAAGTCCCGGCATCATAGCGCGAGGGTCCCGGCGACTTCCAGACGAATGCCGGGCCGGTCGTCCCGTACGATCCGCGGGCGATGACCGAGGAGCGGGCCGCTCAACCGGCCGAACAGCTGCCAGAGCACGTCGCCCGGAACCGAGCGGCGTGGGACGAGTGGGCGCCCGAGTACGAGCCCCGCGGCCGGATCGCGTGGGCGTCCAACGAGCCGCGATGGGGGATCTGGCACGTCCCGGAGGCCGAGATCCACCTGCTGCCGGACGACCTCGCCGGCAAGGACGTCATCGAGCTCGGCTGCGGCACCGGCTACGTCTCGGCCTGGCTGGCGCGACGCGGCGCCCGGCCGGTCGGGATCGACAACTCCGCCAGGCAGCTCGAGTCGGCTCGGCGGTTCCAGCTCGAGTTCGGCATCGAGTTCCCGCTCGTCCACGGCAATGCCGAGCACATCCCATACCCGGACGGCAGCTTCGACATCGCGATCTCCGAGTACGGCGCCTGCCTGTGGGCCGACCCCTACGCCTGGCTGCCGGAGGCGGCCCGGCTGCTGCGGCCCCGGGGGCGCCTGATCTTCCTGACGAACCACGTCATCTTCATGCTCGCGGCGTCATCCGGCGCCGGGCCGGCCGAGGAACGCCTCAACCGGCCGTACTTCCACGACCGGCGATACACGTGGGAGGGCGACGACTCGGTCGAGTTCCACCTGGCGCACGGCGAATGGATCCGGCTCCTCCGGGCGAACGGGTTCGAGATCGAGCGCCTCGTCGAGCTGCAGGCTCCCGAGACCCCGCAGGCGGGCGGCGGCGGCGCGCTGCCGGGCGAGGAGGTGCCGTTCGGGATGGCGACCCGCGAATGGGCGCGCCAGTGGCCGACCGAGGAGGCATGGGTCGCCGTCAGGCGTGGCTGAGGTCGACGGCGCCGAGCCGTCGCTCCCCCGAGGCGCGCGCCGAGTCGCACAATCGAGGGCGGTGAAGCGGCCCTGGCTCTGGCTCGGCGTCGCCGCGGTCGTGCTCGTCGTCCTGGGCGCGACGATCGCGAGCGCCTGGCCGCCGGCGTCACAGGCCGGGACGCAGCCTCCCGGGGGCGTCACATCGACCGGGATCTTCGCCAGCAGTCCGACCGGGGGCATGCCGGCCCCCGGCGGGCCGACAGGAACCTCTTCGGTGTCGTCCGTGAGCTCATCGGCGTCGCCGGGCCCCGCGCTTCCCTCGCCGGGCACGGCGGAGCCCCTCGCCCCGCTCCTCGCGATGCTGCGGATCGCGCCCGAGGACCGGACCGGCTACTCGCGCAGCCTGTTCGTCCACTGGATCGATGCCGACGGCAACGGCTGCGACACGCGGCAGGAGGTCCTCATCGCGGAGGCGGTCGTCAAGCCCAGGGTCGGCCCGAACTGCTCGCTCATCGGCGGCTCCTGGCTCAGCGTCTACGACGGCCTGACCTTCCGCGATCCCTCGAAGCTCCAGATCGACCATGTCGTCCCGCTCGCGGAGGCGTGGGACTCCGGGGCATCCGCATGGACGCCGGATCGCCGGATGCGCTACGCGAACGACCTCGGCGCGGGGTTCGCGCTGATCGCCGTGTCCCCGACCACGAACGAGAGCAAGTCCGACGCCGACCCGGCCGACTGGCTGCCGCCTGCGGAGGCGGACAGGTGCCCGTACCTCGGCGCCTGGATCGCGACGAAGGTCCGCTGGGACCTGGCCGTCGACCAGCGCGAGCACGACGCCCTGGCGACCGACATCGGGGGATGCCCGAGCACGACGATGCCGTATCTCCCGGCCGGCCCGGCCGGCGAGATCGGCGGTGGAGCCCCGACGTCCGCGCCGAACGGCTCCGGGCTGCCCGGGAGCGGTTGCGACCCGGCCTATCCGACTGTCTGCATCCCGCCTCCACCACCGGACCTCGACTGCGCCGACATCCCGTACCGCGACTTCACGGTCCTGCCGCCCGACCCGCACCACTTCGACGGCAACCACGATGGCATCGGCTGCGAGACCTGAGGCGGTGACCGAAGCCACGCCGCAGGGCCGGCTGTGGGTCGTCCGGCATGGCGAGACTGAGTGGTCGGCGAGTGGCCGCCACACGAGCCGGACCGAGGTCCCGCTGACCCCGCTCGGCGAGCGACAGGCGGCCCGACTGCGCGACCGGCTGCAGGGGCAGGCGTTCAGCCTCGTGCTCACGAGCCCCCGACGACGTGCGATGGACACCTGTCGCCGGGCGGGGTTCGGCGACCGGGCGGTCGTCGACGCCGACCTGGCCGAGTGGGACTACGGAGCCGACGAGGGCCGCACGACCGCGGAGATCCAGGTCGATCGGCCGGGCTGGTCGATCTGGCGCGACGGCCCGCTCGGTGGCGAGACGATCGGGCAGGTGGCGGCCCGCGCCGAACGGGTCATCCATCGCGCTCGCCAGGTCGATGGCGACGTCCTGGCGTTCGCCCACGGCCATCTCCTGCGCGTGCTCGCCGCGCGCTGGGCAGACTTCGCGCCGGTCGACGGCCGCGGGCTGCTGCTCGAGCCGGCGACCATCTCGATCCTCGGCTGGGAGCGGGAGACGCCGGTGATCGAGCTGTGGAACGAGATAGCCCCGGGATGACCGCCGGAGCTACCCGCCGGACACCAGCTCGCCGACAACCT
>DATEZX010000119.1:0-2982 GCA_035255225.1 Candidatus Limnocylindrales bacterium | reverse complement strand
GATCGGCGGCGCCGAGAGACCGGTCGCGGCGCCGGCGACGGCGAAGACGATCGAGGCGAGCACGAAGACCCGGTACAGCCGCGGCCACAGGATCCGCCGGACGAGGCCGTCGGCCCGCGACCCGAGGCGGTCGCGAACCTCGAGGAGCGGCGTCAGCGGGTTGGCGACGGGTGGGTCGGCCACGGCGAGGTGACGGACCCGGGCCACCGCCAGGGCGACCTCGGCCCGCAGCCGATCGTCGCCCTCGGGCGGCTCGATCCCGTCTTCGGCCCGGGCCATCGCCTCGAGCGCGTCGCCCCGGCTCGTCCACCAGGCCACGACGTCGGCCGAGGCCGCCTTGTGGAACCGCTCCAGGGGCGTGGCCTCGGGCAGCCGCTCGACTAGGGTCTGCGCGTCGGCGGCGCGGCCGGCGAGGAGGCTGAGCTCGACTCGCAGCGAGCCGACGGCGGCGCCCTCGCCGGGAGACTCGGGATGACTCACCAGCCACTTGGCGGCGCCGCCACGAGAGGTCGGCACCCCGCCCCCGGTGGCGGCGCGGACCTGGGCGAGGTCCCACGAGCCGAGCCACATGAATGCCTCCATCGACCGTCGGGTGCGGGTCGCCATCGCGCGGAGGTACGCCTCCGTGGCGAGTGCCGAACCCACGACGATGGCGAGCGCGTAGCCGGCGATCGGCGGTAGGCCGAAGATGCCGAGGGCGATGAGGGCCAGCCCGAACGCCACGAGCGCGACCAGGGCCGCGACCTCGGGCAGGCCGAACGGCCCCAGGCGGCTGGGCTCGCGGATCGCGGAGCCGACGGTCTGGAACGAGCGGGGCACTCGCCTCGCGCCGGCTCGGGCGGTCACGGTGTCAGGCGCCGTCTCTGATGCCGACGCTGGCTCGGGTCCCGGCTCCGCCCCGGCTCCAAGCCATGACCCCGGCCCCGACGCCTGGCCGCCGCTCGCTTCAGTCGGGCGCCGCGCGATGACCAGGACCGAGAGGGCGCACAGCACCGCGCCGGCGAGGAACGCCACGACGGTCTCGAGCGGGTCGAGCTCCAGGAGGCCCCGGCTGTACAGGACCATGTAGCTCATCGAGAGGAGCGTCCACGGCACGGCCGCGCCGAGCACCAGCCACGCCGCCAGCGGCCGCCGGCCGGATCGCCACTGGCTGACCGCGATCCCGACGACCGCGAGGGCGAGCGGCGCGCCGATGAGGAGGTCGTCGGCGATGAGGAACATCGTCCCGAGAGAGGCACCGCCGAAGAACGCGATCGAGCCGTTCCACGCCGCTCCCGGCTCGTGGCCGGCTCGCCGGCGCAGCGACGCACCCACCAGGACGAGCAGGAACGCGGCCGGCAGGACCAGCCCCGACAGGGCGACCACGATGATGATCGAGGTTCGGGGGTCCGGCACGGGCCGACGATAGCCGATGAGGCCGGGCTCGTAGGATGGCGGAGATGGACAGCCTCCTCGGCACGACCGGCCTGCGAATCCTCAGCGTCGGCGAGGTCGCACGGGTCATCTCGGCGACCGTCCGGGCCGAGGAACGGCTGCGCGACCTGTGGGTCGAGGGTGAGATCGGCCGGGTCACGATCTCGAGCGCCGGACACGCGTACTTCGCGCTCAAGGACGAGCGCGCGGCGATCCAGTGCGTGTGGTTCCGCGACGACCGGGTTCGCTCAGCGTTCCAGGCCCAGACCGGGCTGCGGGTCGTGGCCCATGGCCGGGTCGAGCTCTACGAGCCCCAGGGCGCGCTCCAGCTCTACGTCGAGTCGATCCAGCCGTCCGGGGTGGGCGACCTCGCGATCCGGTTCGAGCAGCTGAAGGCGCGGCTGGCCGCCGAGGGCCTGTTCGACGCCGCCCGCAAGCGACCCCTCCCGGCGCGTCCGCGGACGATCGCCGTGGTCTCGTCGCCGACGGGTGCGGCGTGGAAGGACGTCATCCACGTCCTGGGCCGCCGGTGGCCGCTCGTCCGCGTGATGCTCGTGGCCTGCAAGGTCCAGGGCGACGGCGCCGCCGAGAGCATCGTGACCGCGCTTCGGCGCGTCGAACGGTATGCAGGGGCCGCGGGCGAAGACGCGCCGGCATTGACGATTCTGGCCCGGGGTGGGGGATCGATGGAGGACCTGTGGTCGTTCAACGACGAGCGGGTCGTCCGGGCGATCGTGGCCCACGCGCTGCCCGTGGTGTCCGGTGTCGGGCACGAGATCGATGTCACGCTGGCCGACTTCGCCGCCGACGTGCGGGCGCCGACGCCGTCCGCGGCCGCCGAGATGGTGGTACCCGACCGGGCCGAGTTCGCGGCCGCGCTCGCTCGCGGCGCAGAGCGGATGCACGCTGCGGCCGGCCGGGTCATCGCGAGCGTGACGCGCGAGGTCGAGGTCGAGCGGCGGGCCCTCGACCGGCTCGATCCGGCATCCCGCCTCAGCGCCGCCCGGCAGCGGGCCGGCGAGCTGCTCGACCGCGCGAGTCGAGCGATCCGCTCCCGGCTGACGGACGCGACGCGGGCCCACGATCGATTGGCCACGGCCCTGCCGGCTCTCGCCATCGGAGCGATCACCCATTCACGCGCGGAGCTCGCCACGGCTGCCGCGGCGCTGGTGGTCCTCGCTCCCCAGGCGACGCTCGATCGTGGCTACGCCATCGTCCGGCGCTCGGCCGACGGCTCGGTCGTCCGTGAGCCGGAGGACGCTCCAGCCGGGACCGGGCTCGATGTCCGCGTGGCCGGCGGCTCGTTCCCAGCCACGTCAGCTCGCGGCGGCACGGACGTCGGGTCCGGCCGATGATCGGGGACCTGCTCGTCCTCCTGGTCGTGGTCCTCGTGGCCGGCGGCGTCGGGCTGTGGTTGGGTATCGTCGTGCTGGCGCCGCGCCTCCAGCGCCGGATCGACCGCGCGAACGCCAGCGAGCCCGAGGGATCCTCGAAGGAGCCCGATGCCTGAGCCGAATGACGACATCGCCCGCCTGTCCTTCGACGACGCGCTGGCAGAGCTCCAGCGCA
>DATEZX010000118.1:0-4712 GCA_035255225.1 Candidatus Limnocylindrales bacterium | reverse complement strand
ACGCGCGCCACCGAGATCGCGGACCGGTTCGGGGCGACGACGGGGGCCTCGATCCGGCTGCTGGCCGCGCCCGCGATCGTCGGCAGCCCGGAGCTGCGACGGGCGCTCGAGGAGGATGCGGCGGTCGGCGCGACGATCGTGGCCGCCCGGGCCGCGGCGACTGCGATCTTCGCCCTCGGCGTCCTCACCCCGACGAGCGTGCTGGTCGGCTCGGGGTTCCTCACCGCCAGGGACGTGGTGGACCTGCAGGCGGCGGGGGCCGTGGGCGACATCATCGGCCGGTTCCTGCGCGTCGACGGGACCGCCGCGTCGCCGGAGCTGGACGAGCGGACAGTGGGGCTGCCCCTCGCCGACCTCGTCACCAAGCCGGTCTCGATCGGGGTGGCCGCGGGTGCCGGTCGGGGCCCGATCACCCTGGCCGCACTGCGTGGCCGCTACGTGAATGTCCTCGTCGCCGACGGCGACACGGCCGAGTGGGTGCTCGACCATGAGCGGGCCTGACATCCGGCGGCCGGGGCCGCCGGAGGAGCTCGTGCGCCAGCTGGTGGAGCGCGCCCTGGACCGGCACGCCGGCGGCGACGGCCTCGTGGCTACCCCAACCGTGCCGCCCGCGCCCGCCCCGGCCCCGATGACCGGGGGCGAGCGGACCGTCGCCATTGGCGCCGACCACGGCGGCTTCACGCTCAAGCAGGCCCTGGCAAAGGCGCTGGCCGATAGGAGCTACGCGGTCACCGACTGCGGCACGACCTCCACCGAGCCGGTGGACTACCCGGACTTCGCGTCCGCAGTCGCCCGGCTCGTGGCGAGCGGGACCTGCACCTACGGGATCGTGGTCGACGGGGCGGGGATCGGGTCAGCGATCGTGGCCAACAAGGTGCCCGGCGTCCGGGCCGCCAACGCCCATGACACCTCGATGGCGCGCAACGCCCGCGAGCATAACTACGCGAACGTGCTGACCCTCGGCGCCCGGATGATCGGCGAAGGGCTCGCGCTCGAGATCGTCGACACGTTCCTCGCGACGCCGTGGGGCGCGGAGCGCCACGGCAACCGGGTAGCCAAGATCACGGCCATCGAACAGCTGTACCTCCGATCGCGACCTGAGGACTACGCCACATGACGGTTCTACCCGAGCCCCGCGACCTGTTGATCGAGGCCATCACCCGCGAGGTCCTGGCGGCGCTGTCGTCCGGCGACACCTGCACCCAGTGCGGTGGGTCGTGCGCCGCCCACTCACCCGACAAGGTCCGCGACGTCGTGACGAACGGCGCGTCGCGGATCGCCTTCCAGGGCCGGGGCGGGGACGTGCCGCAGGACCTCGCCCCCTATATCGACCATACGCTGCTCAGGCCCGACGCAACGGCCGCGGACATCGACCGGCTGTGTGACGAGGCGGTCGAGCACCGGTTCGCCGCCGTGTGCATCAATCCGACCTGGGTGCGCCGGGCGGCGGAGCGGGTCCGCGGCACGAGCGTCGCGGTCGCCTCCGTGATCGGCTTCCCGTTCGGCGCCGCCACCAGCGAGGTGAAGGCGACCGAGGCCCGCCGGGCGATCCGCGACGGTGCCCGCGAGATCGACATGGTCCTCAACGTCGGCGCTCTCAAGAGCGGCATGCGCGACATCGTGCGCGATGACATCGCGAGGGTCTCGGACGCCTGCCACGAGGCGGGCGCCCTCAACAAGGTCATCATCGAGACCGCGCTCCTGACCGACGAGGAGAAGGTCATCGCCTGCCTCCTCGCGAAGGACGCCAAGGCCGACTACGTCAAGACCTCGACCGGGTACGCCTCCGGCGGCGCCACCGTCTTCGACGTGGCCCTGATGCGCGAGACCGTCGGGCCGCGCATGGGGGTCAAGGCAGCGGGCGGCATCCGGACCGCCGAGGACGTCCAGGACATGATCGCTGCCGGCGCGACCCGGATCGGGGCCTCGGCCGGGGTGAAGATCGTCACAGGAGGGGAAGCGCGTGAGCAATATTGACCTTCGCGCCTACGTCTTCCTCGACAGCCTCCAGGCGCAGTACGCCGCGTTCCTCGGCACCGTCGCGCAGGGCTTCCTGCCGCTGGCCGGCGACGCGTCGCTGTCGGTCGAGGTTTCGCCGGGAATCGAGATCAACCGCTTGACCGACGTCGCGCTGAAGGCGACGACGGTCAAGCCGGGCATGCAGATCATCGAGCGCTACTACGGCATGCTCGAGATCCACTCCCCGTCGCAGGCGGAGGCGCGGGCTGCCGGCGCGGCGATCCTCCGCGAGATCGGCCTCGAGGAGACCGACCGGATCAAGCCGCGGGTGCTGTCGAGCCAGATCATCCGGCGGATCGACGACCACCAGGCCCAGCTCGTCAACCGGACGCGGCACGGCCAGATGCTCATTCCCGGCCAGACGCTCTACGTCCTGGAGCTGGAGCCGGCGGCGTACGCCGCCCTGGCTGCGAACGAGGCCGAGAAGGCGGCCCACATCAACATCCTCGAGGTCCGGGCGTTCGGCTCGATGGGCCGGGTCTACCTGGGCGGCGAGGAGCGGGACATCGACGTCGGCTGGCGTGCCGCGCTGACGGCGATCGAGGGGCTCGAGGGTCGCGAGGCGAAGGCCTAGCCCTCCACCTGCAGGGTACGAAGAGGCGAAGGAGAGATCGATGGCTGAAGCGCTTGGGATGATCGAGGCCCGCGGTTTCGCCGCGATGGTCGAGGCTGCCGACGCGATGGTGAAGGCGGCCAAGGTCGAGCTGGTCTCGTACGAGAAGACCGGCGGCGGCTACGTGACCGCGGTCGTGCGCGGCGACGTCGCGGCCGTGAAGGCGGCCGTCGAGGCCGGCTCGCGCGCCGCGACGAAGGTCGGCGAAGTGGTGGCTACCCATGTCATCGCCCGCCCGCACACCAACGTGGACGTCGTCCTGCCGCTCGGCCGCGCCGAGCAGGCCCGCGGCGAGTCCAGCGGCGACTGACGATCGATCCCGGGTCGCGGTCGCCATTCGGCGGCCGCGACCCGGACGCGGAGGAAGCCATGCTCTTGGGACGAGTGGCCGGGACCGTCGTGTCCAGCCGCAAGGAACCGTTGATCGAGGGCTGGAAGCTGCTCCTCGTGCGCCAGCTCGACGCCGACAACCATGAGGTGAGCGGGTACGTCGTCGCCGCCGACGCCGTCGGCGCGGGGGTGGGCGAGGTGGTCCTCTACGCCACCGGCAGCTCGGCCCGCCAGACCGAGACCACCCGGGACCGGCCGTGCGACGCCGTGATCATGGCGATCGTCGACACCTGGGAGGTCGGCGGCCGCGAGGTGTATCGGAAGTAGCCATGAGCGAGCTGTCCGAGCACGAGATCAGCGAGATCATCGAGCGCGTCCGTCGGCGGATCGACGCTGCTTCGGGAACGCGGGCGGGCACCGCCCTCCGTGCCGAGGCCGAGCTCGGGGCCGCCTCGAGCGCCGGGCTGGGCGACGGGATCCACGCCACCATCGACCAGGCCGTCGCCGCAGCCGCCGTGGCGTTCCAGACCTTCAGCACGATGGGCCTCGACGGCCGGCGCGTGATCATCGAGGCCATCCGCCAGTCGATGCTCGACCACGCGGAACAGCTGGCACGGATGGCCCACCAGGAGACGCACCTCGGCCGCTACGAGGACAAAGTCGTCAAGAACCGCCTCGTGACGACCAAGGCGGCCGGACCGGAGGACCTCGAGGTCGAGGCCGTGACCGGCAGCCTCGGGATGATGGTCACGGAGTTCGCGCCGTTCGGGGTCGTGGCCGCGATCACCCCGGTCACCAACCCGACCTCGACCGTCATCAACAACACGATCAGCATCGTCTCGGCCGGCAACGCGGTCGTGTTCAACGCCCACCCCAACGCCAAGCGCTGCTCGGCCGAGGCGATCCGGCTCATCAATCGCGCGATCGTCGGCGCGGGCGGCCCGCCGAACCTCGTCACGGCCATCGTCGAGCCGACGATCGACACCGCCCGAGCCCTGATGAGCCATCCCGACGTCCGCATCCTGCTCGTGACCGGCGGTCCCGCCGTCGTGCGCGAGGCGCTCAGGACGGACAAGCGCGCCGTGACCGCCGGTCCCGGCAACCCACCGGCGGTCGTCGACCAGACGGCCGACGTCGAGCGGGCCGGACGCGACATCGTCAGCGGCGCCAGCTTCGACAACAACATCATCTGCACCGACGAGAAGGTCGTCCTCGTCGTGGACTCGGTCGCCGACCGGCTCGTCCGGGCGATGAGCCAGCACGGCGCCTACGTCCTCAAGGAGCACGAGTTCCGGCGCCTGGAGCAGGTGATCTTCAACGAGCTCGGCGCGCCGGGCAAGCCGGGCGTCATGAACCCCGCCTGGATTGGCAAGGACGCCGCGAAGATCCTGGCCGAGATCGGGGCCCAGGTGGAGCCGGAGCCGAGGCTGCTCGTCGCCGAGGTGTCGCGGGACCACAGCCTCGTGTGGACCGAGCAGATGATGCCGGTGCTGCCGGTCGTGCGGGTCGGAACCGTCGACCAGGCGATCGACCTCGCCGTGCGTGTCGAGCACGGGTTCCGGCACACGGCCTCGATCCACTCGACCAACGTCGAGACGATCACCCGGATGGCCCGGGCGATGAACTGCAGCATCTTCGTCGCGAACGGACCGAACTTCGCGGGACTGGGCGAAGGCGGCGAGGGGTTCAGCTCGTTCTCGATCGCCAGCCCGACGGGTGACGGCCTGACCCGGCCGCGGACCTTCTCCCG
>DATEZX010000117.1:0-7851 GCA_035255225.1 Candidatus Limnocylindrales bacterium | reverse complement strand
ACGTTCGGGCCGGTCATGACCTCGTGCGGCGGCAATGCGGCGGGCGCCGGGTTGGCCGACCCCACGGGTGGGCTCGTGTGGATGACCAACGGCGCGGGCGACGGGTCGGGCGTGAGCGGCACCGAGGCTCCCGGCGTGGGTTGCGGCGCGCTGGTCGCGGAGCAACCGAGGCCTACCCCGACGGCCAGCGCCAGCGCGAATGCCCGGCGGGTGGGCGCCACCAGGCGGGTGGGCGGCATCAGTAGACGATCCGGCCGCTGTTGGCCTGATTCAGGTTGTACAGCAGGCGGCTCGCGGTCACGAAGTTGCCGGTCTGGCCGCCGTAGCCGCCGGCCGAGTCCGTGTAGTAGACGCTGGGCCCGTACGAGCCGTCCCACAGCCCGGCGTAGCCCCGCACCGAGGTCCAGTGGCGCACGATCGCGCCGGGGTTGCGGTTCCACCACGACGAGCTGAGCCAGCTCGCGAGGTGCTGCGAGCTGTAGGTCATCTGAACCGGGACGGCGGCGCCGCGACGGAGCATCCAGGTCGCGGTGACCATCGCCCAGTGGAAGTCGGCGCCAGAGGCGATGTCGTCGAGGATCGAGAAGGCCACGCGGCTCCCCGAGTCCTCGAGGTCGGCGAACTGGTTCAGCCCGTTGCGGAGCATCGCCGAGCTCGTACCGATCGAGTCGTTCGTCCCCATGTACGAGCCGATGACGCTCTGGGCCTTGTAGTTGGTGGCCGTTGACTGGCCGTTCGTCGACGACGAGGTCACGTCGCGGGTCTGGTTGACGATGACCTGGGCCGCGGCCGGGCCGCAGTAGTACCAGTTGATCTGCTGGCGAGCCGAGCTGTCCAGGACGTATGAGTAAGGCGGGCAGTCGGAGCCGCACGGCGCGATGAACCCCGGCTGGGGCGTCTGGCCCGCTCGACCAGAGGCGCGCGCCGAGGCCCGTTCGGCGGCCGCCCGGAGGCGCCCGGCCTGGCTGACCTTCCAGCGGGTCACGGCCCGCTCATCGGCGGTCTGCTCGATCCTGATCGACGGATCGTCGCCACCGACGATGACGCCGCGGATGGGGTCGGCGGCTGCAACCGGCGAGGAGAGTGCGGCCAGCAGGACCGCGGCTGCGACGGAGGCGACCGCTGTCGCCCTGGGACGCCCACTCGACCTTCGCATGACATTGCCTCTTCGGGGGCCATGGCGGGCTGGGGGCGAGCGGCGGGCCAGGCGAGCTCACGCGGCGAGCACACCTCCTGCGGCGGGCAGCTGCACCGAGCATCGACGTCGGACGCCACCGCAGGGTCGCATCGCGCGATCACCGCGCGCTTATCGGATCACCCACCCACCGGGTGCTGTCCCGCGCCCCGCCGTTCGCAGTCGCGGCCGCTGTCAGTGCGCCGGAAACGTCAGCGTGTCGGGCTCGTCGCGCCGGTACGGCACGTTCACGACCACCGTGTGCGGCCGGCCGAGCAGGACCGTCCGAAGGCGCTTCGCGGACTGGTTGTAGAGGAGGCGCTCCCACCAGCTCTTGGCGACGTACTCGGGGATGACCACGAACGTGATCGGCGCGTCCTGGCCCGGTGGCTGGGCTCGGTCGAGGACGTCGAGGTAGGCCAGGATCGGTGCCACGAGGGCCCGGTAGGGTGACTCGACGATGACCAGCGGCACGTCCGGGATCTGACGCTCCCAGCGCTTGCGGACGGCGGCCGCTACCTCTGGCTCGTCCGACACCAGGATCGCCTGGACGTCGCCCGCGATGGACCGCCCGACGTTCACCGCCTGGACGACCGCGCGAGTGATCCCGGGGACGGGCACCAGCACTCGCTCCTGGCGGCTCGGGCCGTGGAACACGATGTCGGGGCGGACCGCCAGCTCGGCCGCGGATCTGGCGTACTGGTGGTGGATGAAGAGCATCATCGCCACGAGGATCGGGATGAGGATCACGACGAGGTAGGCCCCGCCGACGAACTTCTCCGACACGACGATGACGAGCACGACGAGCGTCAGGACCGCGCCGAAACCGTTGACGCCGAGGCGCCACCACCAGCCCGACTCGTGCTTCCGGAGCCAGTGCCGGACCATTCCGACCTGCGAGAGCGTGAAGCACACGAACACGCCGACCGCGTACAGCGGGATCAGGAGGGTGGTCGTGCCGCCGAACAGGGCGAGCAGGCCGCCGGCGACCGCGGCGAGGAGGACGATCCCCCACGAGTACGCGAGCCGGTCGCCACGGAAGGCGAACTGGCGAGGCATGTAGCCGTCCACGGCGAGGATCGCGGCCAATCGCGGGAATGCGTTGTACGAGGTGTTCACGGCGAGGAACAGGATCAGCATCGTCGCGATGAGGAACAGCCCGTGGAGAACGGTCCCGTCGCCGTAGACCGCGCCGGCGACGAGCGACACGACCGATGGGTAGCCGCCGATGGACGGCACGATGCCGTAGGCGCTGGCAACGATCGACACGCCGATGAAGATCACCCCGAGGAGCACGGCCATCGCGATCATCGTGTTCCCCGCGTTCTTCGACTCCGGCGGCTTGAACGCCGGCACGCCGTTGGCGATCGCCTCGACGCCGGTCAGGGCCACCGATCCTCCGGCGAACGCCCGGAGCAGCAACAGCGGTGTCACGCTCTCGAGGCCGAATGGCTCGGCGTTCGGCTGGTGCGGCAGGGGATGCGCCTGGCCGGTCACGATGTTGATGACGCCCACGCCGACGACGCCGAGGGCCAGCACGACGAAGGCGTACGTCGGGACCATGAAGATGTTCCCGGACTCGCGCAGGCCGCGCATGTTCGCGACCGTCACGAGGGTGATGACGGCGAGGCCGATTTCGACCTTGAACGACCCGGTCACGGGCGCCAGCGACGCCAGCTGATCGAGCGCCGACGACGTCGACACCGCGACCGTCATGACGTAGTCGATGAACAGCGCGGCGGCGGCCACGAGGCCGAGCATCGGGGTGAGCTCCGACCGGGCGACGGCGTAGGCCCCGCCACCGTTCGGGAACGCCCGGCAGACCTGCCGGTAGCTCACTGCGACGACGGTCAGCAGCAAGGCGATCGCGGCCGACACCAGGATCGACGACGCGAGGGCAACCGCGCCGGCGAGGACGAGCACCCGGACGATCTCCTCGGTCGCGTACGCCGACGAGCTGATCGCGTCCGAGCTGAAGATCGGGAGGGCCTTCTTCTTCGACAGTCGCTCGCCGATCTCCTGGTGGATCGACAGCGGCCGTCCGAACAGGAACGCTCGAACCCGAGCATAGCCGCGCCCAAAGGCCGTTCGCGGCGCCGAGGCCGCCTCCTTGGCGACGAGCGTGCCCTCGCCGGAGTACCGGAAGTAGGCCGCGTGGGGGCGCTCGATGCGGACCCTTCGGTCGCCGGGCTTGCGACCGCGCAGGGGCGGGTGTTGGGCGCTCACTGGATGGCCCGATTGTCGCACCGCGGAACGCCGCCCGAAGCGCGGCTCGATCGCCCGGTCGGACTCGGAGCCGCCTCGTGCGACGGACGCTATCGTTCGCTGCCGAGTGAGCGAGGACAGCCGGCCGCAGGGATCACGCCCCGTCGTCCGTCCCGGCCGAAAGCCAGGCGATCGGCGGATCCGGGTCGCGCGCCCGGAGGCCGAGTTCTTCCGCTACGCCGGCGGCGGAACCATGGTTGCCAAGACGACTGCGATCGTGCCCACGACGAGGCTTGGCCGGCTGGGCTACGGGTTGCGGCGTCTGGCCTTCGGGCGCGTCCTCTCGACCGAGGAGGAGCTCGAGCAGCGGCTGCCGAAGTGGAAGGCCCTGCCGACGTTCTCGTCCGACGTCATGAGCTCGGTCGCCTACGCGAGCGAGGCCAGCCTGTTCACGCTGGCCGTCGCCGGGGCGGCCGCGTTCAGCTACCTCATGCCGATCTCGCTCCTGATCATCGGCCTGCTGTTCGTCGTGACGTTCAGCTACCGGCAGACGATCCGCGCCTACCCGAACGGCGGCGGGAGCTACATCGTTGCCCACGCCAACCTGGGCGTCCTGCCCGGCCTGGTGGCCGCAGCGTCGCTCCTCGTCGACTACGTGTTGACGGTCGCGGTATCCGTTTCGTCCGGCGTCTACAACCTCGCCGCCGCGCTGCCGTTCCTCTCAGGCGTAGAGGTGCCGCTCATCGTCGTCTGCATCCTGCTCGTCATGGCGGTGAACCTCCGCGGCCTGCGTGAGAGCGGCACGATCTTCGCGCTGCCGACGTACATCTTCCTCGGCAGCATGCTGCTGCTCATCGGGCTCGGAGTCGCCCGGACGCTTCTCGGCGAGCACCTCCAGGCCCCGCCGACCGTGCCCTTCGCGCCGAGCGCCGAGAGCCTCGGCCTGATCGTCCTGATGCGGGCGTTCGCCGACGGCTGCTCGGCCATGACGGGCACCGAGGCCGTCGCGAACGGCGTCCCGGCGTTCAAGCCGCCGGAGTGGAAGAACGCCCAGACGACGATGCTCGTCATGTCCGTCCTGCTCGGCTCGATGTTCCTGGGTATGAGCTGGCTCGTCGGCGTGACCGGGGCGGTCCCGAGCGCCGCCAATCCGCCCGATTCGATCCTCAGCCAGATCGGCGCCGCGGTCTTCTGGGGTCGCTCGCCGCTGTACTACGTCCTGATCTTCGCGACGATGGGCATCCTGATCCTGGCCGCCCAGACGAGCTTTGCCGACTTCCCGCGCCTATCCTCGATCCTGGCCCGCGACGGCTTCTTTCCGCGCCAGTTCTCGTTCCGGGGCGAGCGCCTCGCCTTCAACGCCGGGGTCGTCGCCCTGGCCGGCGTCTCCATCCTCCTGGTGGTGGCCTTCGGCGGCGATGTGAATCGCCTGATCCCGCTCTACGCCATCGGCGTCTTCACGTCGTTCACGCTGTCCCAGGCGGGCATGGTCCGCCACTGGTGGCGGGAGCGCTCGGCCGGCTGGCGAAGGAGCATCGTCATCAACGGGGTGGGCGCGACGCTGACCGCGATCGTCGTCGTCATCTTCGCCGTCGCGAAGTTCGCCCTCGGGGCATGGATCGTGCTGATCATCGTGCCGGTGCTCGTCGCCGTGATGCTGTTCATCGGTCATGAGTACCGGGGCGCCGAGCACGAGCTGTTCGTGCGGCCGGAGATCAACATCGGGCGGCCCAGCCGCCGGCAGCGCGTCGTCGTCCCGATACAGGACATGCGACGCGACGCCATCCAGGCCATCAAGCTCGGCCTGACGATGTCCGACAACGTCACGGCCGTCCACGTCACCGACGACCTCGCCGCGGCCGAGCGCTTCAGGGAGCGGTTCGAGCGCCAGATCGCCGGCGTGCAGCTGGTCATCGTCGAGTCGCCCTACCGCGAGCTGGTTCGGCCCCTGATTCGCTGGTTGAAGGTCATGGCGGCCCGTGATCCAGACCTCGTGACGATCGTGCTCATCCCCGAACGGGTCATCCGTCACTGGTGGGAGCGGGCGCTCTACAACCAGAACGCCTACCGACTCCGCAACGCCCTGATCGGAGAGCCCGGGATCCTCGTCGCGGACGTGCCCTTCCGCCGCAACCTCTGACTGGGCTCGCAGACCGCGCCGCCAGAGCAGCGCTCGGGCTCGAGCCGTGGTGGGGGAAGGCCTAGCATCTGGCCGTGAACGCCTCGCGCTGGTGGCGCGTCGCCCGGGTCGGTTCGGTCGCGGCCCCGTCGCTGATCGTCGCGACGCTCGTCGTCTGGATCCTGCACGACGGGCTCGGCGTGGCCAACCCATCGGCCGTGTACCTCGTCGCGGTGGTCGTGACCGCGCTCCTGACCGGGACCGTCGGGGCGGTCGTGGCCTCGATCGCCGCATTCCTGCTCTACGACTACCTGTTCATCGAGCCGCGCTTCACGCTCACCGTGTCCGATCCGGGCGAGTGGCTCGGCGTCGTCCTGCTGCTGTTCGTCGGCGTCGTGGTCGGGCAGCTCGCGGCGCTGCAACGCTCGCGCACGGAGCTGGCCCGCGCCCGGGAGCGCGAGGCCCGCGCGCAGTTCCAGCTGAGCCGGGCCCTGGCCACCCGGACGTCGACGCCGGCAGTCCTGCCCGAGCTCACGCGGACGCTCCTCGACGAGACCGAGATGAGCCGAGTCTGGATCGCCCTCGGGGCGGACGACGCGACCGAGCGTGTCGCCGCCGACACCGAAACGGTCGCCCGACCCACCCGTGGCGGCCTGACATACATCCTGCGCCGGATGCCGGGCGAGACACCCGCCGAGTGGGTCCTCGTCCACCAGCCCGCCGTCGGAGGCCGGCAGGGTTCTCTGGGCGGGGCCGCCGGACAGGACGTCGAGGGGTATCGGGTCCGCGTCGAGACCGAGGGCCGGCCATACGGCTCGATCTGGGCGCTGCGACCGCGGGGCACGTCGCGGCCCGGTCCCACCGAGACGCGACTCCTGAGCGCCGCTGCCGACCTGATCGGCCTGGCCCTCGCGCACGATCGCCTGGCCGCCGAGGCCCAGGCGGCCGAGATCGCGCGAGCCAGCGACGCGCTCAAGTCGGCCCTGCTCCAGTCCGTGTCGCACGACCTCCGGACGCCGCTCGCGACGATCCGCGCCGCCGCGGGATCGCTTCGACCCGGCAGCGGCCTGAGCAGCGAGGACCAGGCCGAGAGCGCGGCCGCGATCGACCGTGAGGTCGAGTACCTCAACCGGCTGGTCACGAACCTGCTCGACCTGAGCCGGATCGAGGCCGGCGCCCTGCGTGCCGAACGGGATGCCTTCGAGCTCGAGGACCTCCTCGGCCCGGCGATCGAGCGGCTCCGGCGGCGCCTCGGCGATCGGCCGATCGACGTCGCCGTCGACGCCCCGCCGGTCCTCGTCGATCCGATCTTCTTCGACGAAGCGGTGACCAACATCCTCGAGAACATCGCCAAGTACACGCCGTCGGATGCGCGCGTCCGGATCTCGGCGGTCGCGACGACCCCCGGCCGCGTCCGGCTGACGATCGAGGATGCCGGCACCGGCGTGCCGCCGGAGTCGCTCCCGAGGTTGTTCGAGAAGTTCTACCGAGTGCCTCGACGCGAGCAACGGTCGCGAACCGGGACCGGGATCGGGCTCGCCGTCGTCCGTGGCCTCGTCGAGGCGATGGGGGCGACGGTCGAGGCGCGCAAGAGCGACCTCGGCGGCCTCGCCATCGATCTCGACCTGCCGGTCGCGAGCCCGGCGCCGGCCGCCGCGAAACCCGCGGCACCAGCAGCGGCCTGATGGCTCACGACCGGGCGACCCGCAGCGGGGACGGCCCATCGGTCCTCGTCGTCGAGGACGACGACGAGACGCGGCATGCCCTCGTTCGCGACCTCGCGGCGCGCGGCTACCGGCTCGTCGAGGCAGCCGACGGCCGGTCGGCCCTCCGCCATTGGGAAGCACAGCGGCCCGACGTGATGCTGCTCGACCTCGGCCTGCCCGACATCGACGGTCTCGATGTCATCCGCCGGGTCCGGCGGGAGTCGACGACCCCGATCGTCATCCTCTCGGGGCGGTACGAGGAGCGCGAGAAGGTCGAGGCGCTCGAGCGCGGCGCCGACGACTACGTCACCAAGCCGTTCGGCGTCGACGAGCTGAATGCCCGCCTCCGGGTGGCGCTCCGACGAGCGGCCGGCCCGGCGGCAGACGCCCGCGGCCGCCTCGTCGCTGGGCCGCTCGTCCTGGACGCGGCGCGGCATGACGTCCGCGTCGACGGCCGAGCCGTTGACCTGACGCCCCGCGAGTTCGGGATTCTCCGGGTCTTGCTCGCCAGTGAGGGACGGATCGTCACCAAGGGCCGCCTGCTACGGGCCGTCTGGGGCGAGAGCTACCAGGGCGAGGACAGCTACGTCTACGTCCATGTGAGCCAGCTGCGGCGGAAGCTCGCCGCCGCGGATCCGGCCGGGCGA
>DATEZX010000116.1:0-2341 GCA_035255225.1 Candidatus Limnocylindrales bacterium | reverse complement strand
CGGCGCCACCGCGATCGAGGCCACGAGCAGCGCCGACGCGACGTACGTCACGGCGTCGACCCAGAACGCCAGCGGGAGCTGCGAGCCGAGCAGGGCCACGAACAGCCCGGCCAGGGCGAACCCCCCGACGTCGGCGAACGTCTCGCTGATCCACAGCGCCGAGTTCGCCGCGACTAGGTCCTCCCCCGGGACCATCCGGGGCAGGATGGCCAGCTTCGCCGGCCGGAAGAACAGCGAGATCGTCGTGACGAGAAAGACGAGCGGATAGACGAGCGCCAGGTTCGTCACCGCCGCGATCGGGATCAGCAGCACGATCCCGGCCCGAAGAAGGTCGCTGACGATCATGACCTCGCGGTGGTCCCAGCGGTCGACGAGGGTCCCCGCGATCGGCCCGAAGAGCAGGTTGGGCAGCGTCGCGACGAGGAACACGACCCCGACCGCGATCGGCGAGTTCGTCGCCCGGAGGACGAGGAACGCCAGGGCCACCTGGTGGACGCGGTCGCCGATCAGGCTGATGAGCTGGCCGGTCCAGAGCGCCGAGAACGAGCTGTCGAGCGCGAGCCGGACGTACGGATGGCGCCGGACCCGCGCCAGGATCGCCGGTACCGCCGGAGCGGCGGCGCCCGCCCCCGCCGCCGGAGCCCTGGCGAGCGTCCCCTCGCCGGTGAGCGACGTCCCGCCCAGGACGACCGGTCGCTCCAGCGAGGCCGCGCTCACGAGCGCCTCGGCCTCGGCCACCGCCTCCGCCTCCGCTCCCACCCCGAACGGCGCCTCGATGACCGGTGCCTCGAGCGCCGCCTCCCCGAGGAGGCGCTCGCGGATCGCGGCCTCCTCCGTCAGCGCCTCCGCTGCCGGGTAGCCGCCGAGGGCGGCGATCCGCCGCCGGATGATCGCGGCCGCCGCCTCGTCGGCCTCGGCTGGGGCCCGGACCGTCGTCGCGAACAGGAAGAACGCCAATCCCCCGGCCAGGAAGAAGTCGCCCACGCTCGCCACGTTGCGGAGGCCCGGCACCGGGATCGGCACGATGTCGCCGAGCGGAATGGCCCGGAGCAGGAAGTCCGCGCCGAGCGCGCCTCCGGCAGCCGGCGCGACCAGGAAGTGGAACGCGGAGCCGATCTCGCTCGGCGGCAGCCCGGCGGCGCCGATCGCCGGCTGCCAGACCGGCATGTAGCCGGCATTGACGATCATCGCGACGGCGTTGAGCAGGATCCCGACGAATGCCAGCGGCAGGCCCGGCTGCTCGCGATTGACCCACAGCCCGGCGAGCAGGAGGAAGAACGCCCCTGCAAACAACGGGAGGCGCAGCGCGTCCGCCGGCGCGTTGCCGTTCTCGATCGCGTACTCGGCGGCGTACCGGATGACGAGGCCCAGGAAGAGGGCCTGCACGAAGCGCAGCCGGACGCTCGCGAGGTTGTTGAGGCTCCCGCCGGCCAGGAGCCCGAGGACGAGGCCCGCGACGAGGGCGCCGATCAGCACCGCGTCAGGCTACCTGTACGCCGACCCTCCGCGCGACTCCGGAATACCCCGCATTGGCTCGCTGCCGTTTCGCGGTTCGCGGTTCGCGGTTCGCGGGCCGCGCTCGGCCCGACGAGGGATTGCGCTAGGCGAGATCCGCCGCGGGCGAACCCGGCGTCGGCGGCCCATCCATGATGTGGGCCGAACGAGCCCCGTGCTGGCCCAGCAGCGGGATCGGGCGAAGATCGGCCCGCCCCGGGTCGCGCGTGTCGACCGCCCACTTCGTGCGCACGAACGCGTCGACGATCTCGGGGTCGAACTGGACCCCGGCGAACTTCCGAAGCTCCGAGATCGCCGCCTCGCCCGACAGCGCCTTGCGATACGGCCGATCGGCGGTCATCGCCTCGAAGGCGTCGGCGACGTGGAGGATCCGCGCCAGCCGGGGGATCTCGTCGCCGATGAGGCGATCCGGGTAGCCCGAGCCGTTGTACCACTCGTGGTGGTGCCGGATGACCGGCAGCTCGGCGGCCAGGCGATCGACGGGCCCGATGATCTGCGCCCCGAGGACCGGGTGGGCGTTCATGATCATCCGCTCCTCGCGGGTCAGCTTGCCCTGCTTGAGCAGGACGCTGTCAGGCACGCCGATCTTGCCGACGTCGTGGAGCAGGCCGCCCCACTCGAGCGCCTCGAGATCACCGGCGCTGACGCGCATCTCCCGCCCGATGTCAACGCTGATCAGGCGCACCCGCTGGCTGTGCTTGCTGGTGTACGGGTCTCGCTTGTCCACGGCCTCGGCCAGCGCCCCGATCGTCTGCGTGAACATCTCCCGCATCTCCACGAACCGCTGGTACGCCACCCGTGTCGTGAAGAGCGGAAGGCCAAAGAG